>DAOUPV010000034.1 GCA_030625965.1 Clostridia bacterium | reverse complement strand
GTTGTGGGTGGCCAAGAGGCTCTCGGAAGGGCTTCCGTACGTGCGGGTTGACTTGTATTATGTAGGGGAGCGTATTTATTTCGGAGAAATGACCCTCAACCATGATGCTGCGGGTTCTAGGTACGAGACGGAGGAGATGGGTCTAGAAATAGGGAGTTGGCTCGATTTGCAGGGGATTGGCTAAGGTGTACCAATTGACCTCCCTTTGTTAGGACTCTCAGTACATACTTACGGATGGTCTTGCGCATGCTCATCATTCTTTTTGTTATGGGAGGACAGGGCCACAGGCAAGTACCAGAGCAGATAGACGGCCAGGACCACCAGTTCCAGGGACAGGATGTAGTAGGGCCAGGGGCCCAGGTAATCCAGCAGCGAAGGCGTACTGGGTTTTCTCATGAGGAACAGGTAGTTGCTGCCTGTCAGGTAGTTGAAAGGGACCATGAGAAGGGCGTAGAGATTGGTGAATATGAATGCCTTACGGACCGACCTGAGCGTCGGTCTTCTTTTTTCTGCGAAGGTAATGTAGAGGCAGATGGTGACCACCGAACCATGGGTCAGGAAGAACTGGATGAAGGTCAGATGGGGGAACGGATAGAGGATGTTGGGCGTGATGAGAGCCTGGGTGGCTCCACCCAGACCCAGGAAATAGGTGAGCTCATAGAAAATAGGCCGCTCACTCAGCAGCATGATCACACAGAGGAACAATGCGATGTCGCACAGGTGCAGGGGCAAAGCGTAGCGCATGGACCAGATGCCTTTGCTGTAATAATATATCTGCATGGAGAACTCAAGAAACAGGAGCCAGACCGCCAAAAAGACATGCAAGGGTCTTCTGGGCAGTTTGGCTCCAAGTTCTTCACGCTTCAGATAGATCAATAGGTTGAAGGCGACGAACAGCAACAGCACGACCTTGTGCGAAGTGGAAAAGGGTTGGAATCTCTGTATGGCTGGTAGCGCTATGTTCATCGTCTGTGTTACCTCCCAATTTTGCTTGCTCGTTAGTTAGCTGATGATGGTCATCAGTAGGTTCGAACGACCAGGGTCTCGATGTCAATCAAGCCCCGGATAATGGCCACTTCATCACCGGCTTCAAAGGAATCCAGTGTGAGTCCCAAGTTTTCCATGGCTGTTGCCACCATGTTGTTGATGGTATCCCGGTTTTCGAAGATCTGGGCGCTGGTAATGGAAAACCGGCCGATTCTGGCCCTATGGATCTCCACGTCATACATACCGTCAGTTACGTTTATGTCCAGGTCGACAAAGAACGAGACGGTTGCGTCATCTTCAAAGAGGTCGATGATCCGGTCCATGGTCTCACCAGTCACACCGGCTGTCTGCAGGATGCTGGTAATCTCAGCTACATTGGTGATACCACTCATGCGGACGGAACCGAAAGATACCTGGAAAGAGTCCACTGTAAGGATCTGGTTTATGGCCTGGTTGAAGTAAGCGGAGGCCTCACTTTGGGTGAGGGTCGTATCTATCGGCAGATAGGTTCTGTCGCCCATCATCACCATGTCCGGTGAAGTATAGCCTTCTTCAGCTAGCCTGGGATCGATTTTGTCGCGCAGGGAGTCAAGGTCTTGATCGCTGTACGTGACACCCAAGTCCTTGGCTTCGTTCATGCCCAGTAGGTTCGAAGCGAATTCGGACCTGCCGGTCAGACCCAGGAATCCTATGACACCCAGCCCGATGACGAGTATGAGCACAATCAGGATGATTTTTTTGAGCATGGCAATCACTCTCCTTTACATCTTAAGTTTACACTCTGGCAGGCATATGACAAAAAGAATGGGGGCAGAAATGCAAGATGTTTGAGGTAGTCGGGGGTTTAGTCAGGATTCATATGGATTATGCAGCATGTTTTTGGCAATAGACAGTACCCTGATTTTAGACACTTCGTCGAAGTGCCGGCTCCCTAAGGCCAAAAGAATGGAAGAGCTCCGGCATATGCATGATATAATGAGGACGTGTAAGTGAATACGGAATAGCTGGACTACGTTGGCCGGAATGTGAGCACCGGTCGGTTGTTTGTGCTCCTGACATATATTTGGAGAGTGAGGATCTTATGAAAGTAATTATTTTGGCCGGAGGTTTAGGGACCAGGCTCTGGCCCCTAAGCAGAAAACGCTATCCCAAGCAGTTCATCAAGACCTGGGATCAGAAACTGTCTCTGTTCCAGCAGACAATAAAGCGGAGTATGCTGTTGGCAGAACCGCGGGATATTTATGTGGTCACCAACCTGCAGCACAAGTTCCTGGTGATGGGTGCTATGGAGGAATTGGGAATCAGCTATAGCGAGGACAATATCCTGCTGGAACCGGAGGCCAAGAACACGCTGCCGGCCATTTATGCCGGCGTGCATGAAATCGCTAAGGGCGGCGAGGATACGGTAGCAGTCTTTCCATCCGACCACAAGATCGAGAAGGAAGCAGAGTTCGTCAAGCTGATTTGTGCTGCTGAACCACTGGCTAACGATAGGCTGGTCACCTTCGGCATTAAACCGGATGCGCCTCAGACGGGATACGGTTACATCTCGCCGGGAGAGAGGCTGGGCATAGGGTACAAGGTCAGCTCCTTCAAGGAGAAGCCATCTCAGGGACAGGCTCAGGACTATATAAAGAAGGGCTATCTCTGGAATGCGGGCATCTTCCTATTCAGAACGGACGTTTTCACTGACGAGGTAAAGCGTTATGCTCCAGATATCTATGAGGCTTTTGAGAACAGTACGGATATTACGACGGCATTTGCCAAGATCGACCGGAAGATCTCCATCGACTACGGCATAATGGAAAAAAGTGAGAAGGTGGCCGTGGTTCCGGCGGATATCGGCTGGAACGATCTGGGTAGTTTTGACGCCTTCTATCAGCTGGCCCAAAAGGACGAACGGGGCAACGTAGCCGATGAGGGTGCAGTGCTGCTAGGCGCCCACAGCAATCTGGTATATAACGAACCGGGAAAGATGGTCGCCGCCGTCGGTGTGGAGGACCTAATTATCGTGGACAGCCGGGATGCACTGCTGGTCTGCCACAAGGATCAGATTCAGAAAGTAGGAGAGGTGGTCAAGATCCTAGAAGCAAGGAACGATTCAAGGACCGACTACCATATGCAAGACTACCGTCCCTGGGGACAGTACAAGATCCTGGAGGAAGAGAAGAACAGATACAAGATCAAGCACATCAGCGTCAATCCTGGTCAGAAGCTCAGTTACCAGATGCACCACCACAGAAGCGAGCATTGGATCGTGGTGGGGGGCATGGCCCAGGTCACCATCGACGGTGTGGAGAGTTTTGTCATAGCGGGAGAGAGCATCTACATGAAACCGGGCCAGAAGCACCGGCTTGTGAATCCGGGTAAGACGGCTTTGGAAATCATTGAGGTTCAGATGGGAGACTATCTGGAAGAGGATGATATTGTACGGTTTGACGACCAGTACGGTAGAAAGCTGTGATAGGGGAATTATCATGAAAAGAGTGGCGCACATCATCGGGCAGATGGGTATCGGTGGGGCGGAGATCTGGCTGATGAACATCTACCGCCATATAGACCGCGAAGCACTCGAGTTTGATTTTATCGTCCATAAGACAGAGTCCCAGGCTTTCGATAAGGAAATCAGGAATATGGGCGGGCGCATCATACCGGTATGTAGCAAGAAGGTGAGCCTGATCCAAAACCTGAAAGAGACGACCGCCGCGCTCAGAGGGTATGACACCGTGCATATCCACCTGGCCAGTGCGTTCGGTGCTCTGGACGCCTTATGCGCCCTGCGGGCCGGTGTAAAGGTGCGCATATTGCACGCCCATACGGCCAAAGCCTATGGGCTGAAACGTCACCTGATGAATTACCCCTTCAAACCGTTGGTACCGTTGGTGGCCACACACCTATTCGCCTGCTCCGAGGATGCTGGTCGCTACATGTTCCCCAATAGATCAGTAGATTCAAAGCGTTACCGCACCATAAACATCGGCATCGACACGGAGCGCTTTGCCTACAATCCCGAGATGAGGGAGGACATGCGCCGCCAGCTGGATCTGGAGGATCGCTATATATTGGTGCAGGTGGGCCGCCTCCACGGGGTAAAGAACCATACATTCACCTTGGAGGCTTTTGCCGAAATTAGGAAGGATGTGCCGGATGTCGTGCTACTTCTGGTCGGCGACGGGGTAATGCAAGAGGATTTGAAAAACAAGGCACAGGAGCTGGGACTGGGGGAATCCGTCCGCTTCCTGGGTGCCAGAACCGATGTGCAGAACATACTCCAGGCCGCTGATCTGTTCCTAATGCCCTCCTTTTTCGAGGGATTTTCCGGAGCGGCAGTTGAGGCCCAGACGGCTGGTCTGATGTGCCTGATATCGGATACGGTAACAGATAAGATCCGGCTTGTTCCTGAACTTTGCCAGAGGTTGCCCATTGATCAGGGAACGGAAACTTGGGGTGAGCGTATAAAACAGATCCAGAGACAGGGTTACGAGCGGAGAGACCGGAGCGAAATCATCAGGCAGCTCGGGTACGATACTAGAGATATTGCCAAGGAGATGGAAAAGATATATGGGTTATAGTGAAGAAAGTAAGGAAATCAATGATGCATTTAAGCGATACCAGAACTGGTTGGGGAGCCAAACTCTCAACCAGACGCAGTTGGAGGAATTGCGCCAGATGGATGAGGAAGAGATCCTGGAGCGTTTCGCCCAGGAACTCAGTTTCGGTACTGGAGGCCTGAGGGGCATCTTGGGATTGGGGTCAGGTCGCATCAACGTCTTTACGGTACGTAAAGCCACCCAGGGACTGGTCAATCATTTGAAACTAGCGTGTATTGAGGATATGGGAGTGGCTATCGCCTACGACTCCAGGCACCAGTCGGAGGAACTGGCCCTGGAAGTCGCTTTGGTTTTGGCTGCGAATGGGATCCGGGCCTATCTCTTTACCTCGCTCAGGCCTACACCGGAGCTGTCCTTTGCTGTCCGGGAACTAGAATGTGCGGCCGGCATCGTGATTACGGCCAGCCACAATCCAAAGGAATACAATGGCTACAAGGTATACGGTGCGGATGGCTCACAGATCACTCTGGAACGGGCTGAGGCCATCAAATGCGAGATGTTGCAGGTAGATCTCTTTGAGGTGACTCCGATAGCAAGGGAATCAGCTGAAGAGACGGGACTACTGATCTATCTGGATGAGGATCTGGATGAGCGTTATCTTGAAGAAGTGATTCGCTTGAGTGGGGAATCTGTACTAAAGGGATCTGCAGAAGTAGGGTTGAAGGTGGTATATACTCCGCTGCACGGATCGGGCTTGAAACTAGTGAGTGCGGCGCTGGAACGCTTGGGTCATGAAGTCGAATTGGTCGAGTCCCAGTCCGAGCCGGACGGGGATTTTCCCACGGTGGATATACCCAACCCGGAGAATGAGTCGGCTCTTATGGAGGGCATCAAACTGGCCAAAGAGATCCATGCCGACCTGGTGCTGGGTACGGATCCGGATTGTGACCGCTTGGGTGCCGCGGTGCGTACTGAAGAAGGCGCTTACAGGCTCCTGAGCGGTAACCAGATCGGTGCTTTATTGGTCTGGTATCTGCTGGACCGTAAAGGGGAGGTTCACCGGAGGGATGCGGTGGTGAAGACTATCGTAACGTCCGAGCTGGGCGCTGAGATTGCCAGATCCTACGGGGCCACGGTATTCGATACCTTGACCGGATTCAAGTTTATCGGGGAGAAGATTCAGGAATTTGAAGAGCAAGGCGATTTCGATTTCCTGTTCGGTTATGAGGAGAGCTACGGTTACCTGGCAGGCACCTTTGTCAGAGACAAAGATGCGGTCATCGCCAGTACGCTCATCTGTCAGTTGGCCGCTGGCTTGAAATCAGAAGGCAAACACCTGTGGCAGAAGCTTGCAGAGCTGTACCGTGAGTATGGCTACTATGCCGAGGTACTGCTAAGTTTTTCTTACCCCGGGCTGGCTGGACAGAAGACCATGTCCCGGAAAGTATCGCACTTCAGGGAGTTGGAGACGCTAGTGAAGCTTTGCCCGGATCTGGCCATATTTGAGGACTATAGTACCGGGTGTAGGACATACCTGCCGGTGCGCCAGATGGAAGAGATGGATCTACCGCGGGCCGATGTGGTCAAGGTTAGGTTCCTAGATGGATCCTGGTTCGCGATCAGGCCTTCCGGAACTGAGCCCAAACTGAAGGTCTATCTTTCGGCTGTAGCCGATGCGGAAGTGGCAGCGATGGACCGGCTGGATGAGATGAAGAAGTTAGTGGAGACTGTCCTACAGACCTAAGCAAGAGAGATGATAAGGGGGCGATTCTAGTGGCTGAGAAAATAAAAGGAGCGGATGGCCTGGAACTGGTGCGTAAGGTCCGGGACATTGAAAAGTGCAGGAAATGCGAGTGTATGAAGGAAACGCTGTTGAGTATACACGACGCCCTGCGGGGCACGGGCCGTGACCGGGAGATGGAAGTGCTTCTTTTGGAAGTAGAGGATGCGCTCGAGGCGTTACTGGAGACTGAATATACCTGACTGGGTTGTGCTCGCTGCTGGTCAGCAGAATTGACCAATACGTTCGGGGAAACCTACCCGGATCTGAACAACCTACATAGCTTTGAAATGCCGGCTTGTCATGTGGAACAAGCGCTCAAGTTGCCAGCCATCGGGGAATACTTTCTGTTGTCCAATGAGCCTGACTGTCCTGTCGCCATAAGTACGTTGAGTGATGCCGGATTGGCAGAGCGGCTGTATGAGATGAAACCACCCGGTCTTTCCATTGTGGGTAAGACTGAAACCGAGAACATCGGCATCGAGAAGATTGTCAGAAACACCTTAGCACTCACTAATTTGCGCTATCTGATTCTGTGCGGAGAGGACTGCAAAGGTCACCTGAGCGGTGACACTATGAGGGCTCTCGCCAGGAATGGCGTTGATGCGAAGATGAGAATCATCGGATCGGCTGGGAAACAGCCCGTGCTGACAAATCTTGGATATGGGGAGGTCGAAACCTTTCAGGACTGCATAGAGCTAGTGGACTTGATTGGTTGTACGGATACGGAGACTATCAGTGATATGGTACGTCAATTGACCGTGAAGGAGTCAGAACGCCTTGTCAAGGTGTATGACAGTCTGGCGCCCGCGGTGGAGATGGTGGATGCGACCTATATGGACCCTGAAATGGTGAAACTGGATAGGTACGGTTATTTCGTGGTGGTACCTAAGAGTGACGAGCGATTGATCTATGTCGAGCATTACGATTATGAGAACAGTCTGTTGCGTATCATTCGGGGGCGGGATGCCAGGAGTATCTACTGGGAGATCATCAACGAGGGATGGGTCTCCGAGTTGAGCCATGCGGCCTACTTGGGAAAAGAGCTGGAACGCGCCGAACTGTCCATGAGTCAGGGATTCAAGTACGTGCAGGACAAAGGATGAGCGAAGACTTCCTATGGGGATCGACTGAATAAGAATATTGGAGATACCCGTGGCCATATTTTCTAGAAGGGTACATACGAATAAGGTTGAGGCATCATCACGCTCCTTTTAGCATACTTATTTTTAGGCACTTTATTATATATGACCATGGCAGGCATGCTATAATGAGTGCATTAGTATATAAAGATCCTTCGATGCCGAATGGCTTATCTACTATACATGACGGTATGGGGTTATTGTATCGGGCATGCCGGACTCGCATGAATATTGTCTGGCTCTACGAAAATGTGACCATACTGCCACCAGATACTGGCTCAAGGAGCCAGTATCAGTAATACATTTTGGAGGAATTATGAAGAAACCTGTAATAATTTTTGGAACGTCTCCCGTCAGCCATATGGTTTACCATGATGCAAAGGACCATGAGGACTTTGATATTGTCGCAGCTACGGTGGACAGGGAGGATCTGGATTCAGATACCTTTATAGATATCCCCTTGGTGGACTTCGCTGAGATTCAGGATGTCTACCCTCCTGAACAATACGATATGATGCTCGTCATTTCCAACATCACGGAGATCCGCCATAGGCAGAGACTCTTTGAGCGAATAAAGGAAAAGGGCTATAAAATGAGAAACTATGTAAGTCCACGGGCCGATGTTGCAGGACCCAGAAACTGGGGAGAGAACAATATTGTTATGGCCGGTGCGCACGTCGGAGTGAATGGTGTCATGGGGGACAATAACATAATCCGCCAGAATACTTATCTAGGACATAACTTCGATATGGGCAGCAACAATGTCATGAGCCCGGGATGTTGCATAGCTGGGGACGTGGTCGTGAAAGACGGCTGCTATTTCGGCCTAAACGCCACCATAATAGATTATCTGACAGTGGAGAGCGAGACGCTGGTCGGTGCCGGCGCAGTGGTCATCAAGAGTACGGAGCCTCATTCCGCGAATGTGGGCAATCCGAGCCGGATAATCGGTTATCATCCGGAAGATGGAATCAAGGTGGTGCCCAGACGTGGATAAGATTATAGTAAACTTCACCCCCACAGGTCTCATACCGAGAAAGCAGGACAATTGCCATACACCCATATCCGTTTCCGAGATTGTTGAAGACGTGCTCATGGCATGCGAGATGGGAATCACCATGGTGCATCTGCACGCCAGGGACGGAAGCAGCGGAGCGCCGAGTTACCATAAGGGGAAATATGCCAGAATTATTGAGGGAATCCGAAAATCTGCACCGGATCTCATCATCGGTGTATCCACGAGCGGGCGGTTTATCGCAGACATTGAAAACAGGATGGAGGTCTTGGACCTGGACGGTGCAGCCAAGCCGGATATGGCCAGCCTGACGCTCAGTTCCCTGAATTTCAACAGGCAGGCCAGTATCAATAGCCCGGATGACATCAGGTCGTTGGCGCTACGGATGAAGGAGCGGGGCATCAAGCCCGAGCTGGAGGCCTTTGATACAGGTATGCTTAATTACGCCAAGTATATGGCCAAGAAGGGATGGCTCGAACCACCCTTTTACTTCAATCTCATATTGGGGAATATCGCCTGCGCCCAGGCGGATCTGTTGCATACCGCCATCATGATACAAGAACTACCGGGAGAGGCCTGGTATTCCATGGGTGGTGTGGGTGACGCTCAGCTGAGGATGAATTCTCTGGGCATAACCATGGGAAGCGGTGTTCGCGTCGGATTGGAAGACAATTACTGGTATGACTTGGAAAGAACCACATTGGCGACCAACCGCAGCCTGTTGCAGCGAGTTCATATTATCGCGGAAGCCAATGAGAAAACTATAATATCGCCTTCTGAGCTACGGGAAGCACTGGGGCTTAAGAAGGGTTTCGGGGAGTATGGAACGGATGTTAAGAAATAAGGGATGGGTAGATACCCTGAAAGCAACATCCTGGCAATATGTGTTGAATTAAAAAGATGCAATAAAAAATCTACAGTTCCCTAGGGGCTGTAGATTTTTTGTCGCAAGGAGATTCTTCTGGCATGCAGCAGGTCCTGTTCAGTCTTTGTTGTCAGGATGATAATTATTTTTTGATGATCGTATACATGGGGTAGTGTTCTGAACAGAGGAAATCGTTGGGTCTCTCAATGTCCAGGATTTCGAATGAGTCACCCAGCATCTGCACGAATCTATCGTGGCTGGAACAGAACAGGTCGACTGTCATACGATTGGCCAACAGGTCCTGGTATTCTTTTGGTGTGATGAGTTTGTCCCGCTTTAATTCCCCCAACTTCTCGGTGTAGACATCCTTCCTGATGGTCATGGTATCCCAGTCCATCCATTGGAATCCCAAGTGGCTGAGATAGTTGATGGGATGGTTTTCCCGGTGGTTGGCACGGAACCAGTCGAGGATTTCCTCAACCGATTCGAACTGCCAATTGTCGCTGGACATGATTTTCATGATGGCATAACCACCCGGTTTGAGCAATCGGTGGATACTGTCTAAGAATCCCTGATGCCTCTCTTGAGGAAGCATGATCATGGATCCGTCGCCCAGGATGAGGTCGAAGGCTTCAGGCAGGTCGACTGCCAACCAGTCGCTGTGCACGAAATTCTCCTGTTCCGGGGGATCGCAGAGAGGACGAAGAGCAGTATAGCTCTGGACGTTCATGTCGATACAGGTAAGAGGGCGGTTATATTTCCCTGCCAGGGACCTAAGTTCCGGCGTGCATCCCATCATCCCCCAAGTACCGGATTTCTCTAGGCCCAGGTCGGTTATATGTGCTTCGTATATATTCATTATGTGTTGCGACGGCCGGATAGGCGGTTTCCGGCCTTTCCAGAATTCCAACAGTTCGTTATCTGTCATGGTATCATCTCCTTTATCCTAGTACGGATATTATAACATAAGGGTAAATTCAGTATGGACTCTATTTGGAAGCGGCTAGTCTGGAACCGAAACCAGGATAGTGTTTTGGCTCTGATGCTTTAGCGGCCAATGCGCAATGGATGTTTGACGCATCGGAGTTGGATATGGCAAAATTAAAAGAAGGATGCATACTATGACCGGGCAGTTGGCGGTCTCGTAAGGTCAGCGCAGGAGCGCGGTGAGGAAAGACACTATGAGTTGGACGAAAGAACTATATAAAAGAGCACCATATTCCCTGAAACGGCTGATGGCCAACGTGGAGGCATATCGCCGCTTGCGGGTAAGACACGGTGGTGATTATCAGGAGAACTACCGGACGATCGACCTGAAGGCAATGTTGGCGGGGGGCAGTGAAGAATTGCAGCTGCAGCTACTGAATGATTTGCTGGCACATATCCGGAAGGCTATTCCCTATTACCAGGAAGCGAATCTTCCGGAGACGCTTACGAGCTTGGAAGAACTGGCTAGGATTCCCCTGATGACCAAGGATATCCTGAGGGTGGAAGGCGAGAGGCTCATAAGCCAGAAGCCGGAGATCGGACTCTGGCAAGGGTGGACCAGCGGAAGTACAGGAAGCAGCCTGCACTACCACCGCGACAAGCGTTCTATGCATTACGAGTATGCGCTGTATGAGAGAATGTACGAATACGCCAGCGGGGAAAAAGATGCTAAACGAGTCCGGCTGTCCAATGTGGTCATCTCCGGACCAGATGCAGGACCACCCTACTGGTTCAGCCTGTTGCCTTTGCGGCAGCTGCAGTGTTCTACGGATCACATTGAACCGGAGACCGCGGCGCTATATCTGAAGGCCATGCAAGAATACGGAGCGGTACTGGGTACCGGTTACACCTATTCCTGGTATCGGTTGGCGGAGGGTGTTCTTGGCCTGAAGGACAGGCATTCCCCACTGAAGAGCATCGTGACTGACAGTGAGGGGATTACCCTCGAGCAGAAGAAAATTGTGGAAGAGGCCTTTTCCTGCCCCGTCTACCAGACTTACGGAACCAGTGAGTTCGGCATCGTGGCATTGCAGTGCGATAGAGGGCACTACCACCTGCTGGACCGTTGTTATGTAGAAGTAGTGGACTCTGAGGGACATGTTCTACCAGAGGGTGAGGATGGAGAACTGGTGATTACCGACCTGAGATCGTTGGATGCGCCGTTCTTGCGTTACCGCTCAGGTGACCGTGGCATCCTCAGGAAGAGCGGATGCGCTTGCGGTTGGAACGGGCCCTACCTGGAGGAAGTGACCGGCCGAGTGGAGGACTATCTGGTGACGTCCAAGGGGCGCCGGATGACCAGAGTCAACCGCATCGTCAAGGGCGTAGAAGGAATCAAGGCTATGCAGATCGTCCAGGACAGGCCAGGACAGATGCATGTTCGACTGATACCGGGGGAGGATTTCCGACCAGAAGAAATGGATAAGATGAAGGAGAATGGAGTGCTTTTCATGGGGGAACTGGACTTTTCCTGGGAGGTCGTCGATGATCTGGAGCGGACTCCTTCAGGTAAGGTTCGCTATCTGATCCGCCGTTTCTGATGTTTGAGATGAGGTGAAAGCTGTGCGTACCATACGATCCTATATGAATCAGGTTATGGTTGAGAATTACTGGATCCTGGCCTACCGCCGGAAATCCGCTCAGGAGGATCTGGTGCTGAACGACAGACAGGTGAAATTCCGACTGTTTCCTGAGAATCGACGTTACTGGTATGCCGATCCCTTCCTTTTCGAGCAAGAAGGGCAAACCTATCTCTTTTTTGAGAGATATGACCGATGGAGCGGCAAAGGGGAGATAGCTTATAGCTTGTTGACGGATGACGGGCCGGGTGAAGCCAAGGTGATTCTGTCTGGCCCGCACCATCTTTCATTTCCCTTTCTGTTCCGTAAGGGAGACGAGATCTACCTGATTCCGGAGAGCGGAGGTGCCGGGCAGGTCGTACTGTACCGGGCGGAGATATTTCCTGAAGTATGGAGTAAAGAGAAGATCCTCATTGAAGACTTCCGGGGTACCGATACTGTGGTCTTCGAGGACGAGGGAACGCGCTGGCTGTTCACCTCCAAACCGGCGGATGCAGATATCCACCGGCAGCAGCTATATCTCTATGAGATGGATGAGAAGATGGCTCTGACGCCTCATTCAGGGAATCCCTTTGGTGACGGAAACACCCCAGTCCGGGCTGCTGGTGGGATGCTGAAGCGTGCTGGCAAGCTCCTGCGTCCGGTTCAGGACGGGAGCGCCGGGAACTACGGCAGTAGGATCATCTTCCGAGAGGTATCCGTTCTGGATAGAGCAGAGTTCGTGGAAACAGATTATGAGAGTCTGGAGGCAGCGGACATCCGGATGGAGAACGGCGAAGCGGGTATGAAATTCGAGGGCTTACACACATACAACCAATCGGAGCATTATGAGGTCGTGGACCTGAAGCTTCGACGACGTTATCCGTTTTCCTGGGCGGTAGTCAATCTGTTCCGACTGACATACCGCTATTGTCTGAGGAAGGCCAGGAAGCGAGTTATGGTCGATGGAGGAAGCAAATGAGAAGAAAAGACAGAGAGATGGGCAGGGAGTTCGGCTTGTCGGTAATTGATAAGGCGGAATATGTGGTGGTGAGCATGGTGGATACCGAAGGGAATCCCTACGGGGTGCCCATGTCGGTGGCCCGGGTGGATGACAGGGTCTATCTGCATGCGGCCCATACGGGCAAGAAGGCGGAATGCCTAGAGAAGAATCCACAGGTGCACCTCACTTTCGTTGGGGACGTAAAGAGAGCTGAACCGTATAGTGAAGAGGCGTTTGTGTCCGCCAGACAGAGTGGCAAGATTGGTGACCTGGTCGGCAAGGCTTTCACTACGGAATTCGAATCGGCCATGGCTTGGGCCAAGGCTGAGTTCATAGAGGACGACCGGGAGAAGTCGGAGGCTCTGCGGGCCATATGCCGCAAGTATACGCCGGGCAGCATGGAACTCTTCGATACGGCCATGGACGCATCACTGAAGGTGACCGGCATCATCCGGGTGGATCTTCATGAAATGAGCGCCAAGAGAAAGAAGTACGATGAATCCGGCCAGGAGATGAAATGGGGCCGGATGGAATAGGGTGAACCGGATGGTTTTGCCCTCTGTGTTCGGTCTCATGGAGAATTATATTTAGAGATTCAGAAGCGAACTTTTCCTATATCCCTTGGTAATGTGGCGAAGAGGGGGAAAGGAAAAATATAGGGGCTGCATTGCGTTAGCTTATTCAGCTAATGCAATGCAACCCCTATATTCTTCGTAAGGTATTTTATTTTTTTATTTTTTCTTGATTGTCATGATGGGGTAGTAATTGCTACTGAGAAGATCTGCGGGCTTTTCGATGGTGATGATATCGAAATCGTCGGTCAGTAGTGATAACAGTTCCTGCTGTCTGGCGATGTGTATGGGAATATTCAATGGATAATTGATGAAGGTTTCGTATTCCTCTGTTGTCAGTATGTTTTCTCGGTACAGTTCTTCTATGTGCTTCTCGTAGTCAGACGGTTCGATACGCTTAGAATCCGGATCAATCCAGTGAACAAGGAAATGAGTTCGCAATGAAGTCAAAGGGAGATTCCCGCGATAGTTCTCCCTGTACCATCTGATGGCTTCAGCCGGTGAAGGGAATTGTGGGTTGTCAAGAACCAGGATCCGCATGATGGCAAGGCCGCCAGGTTTCAGCATGCGTTGCAGGCTTTTGAAGATTTCTGGATACCTTTCAGGTGGAAGCATTCCAAAGATGCCGTCACCCAGTATCAGGTCGAAGGTTTCTGGAAGTTCTGTCTCCAACCAATCGCACTTCACGAAACGTTCATTTTCAGGTGGAGTACAGAGGGGTGTAAGAGCCCGATATGGCTGTTCTTCTCTGTCGATGCATGTCAGGGGGCGGCCGTATTTGGCGGCCAGAGATCTGAATTCAGGGGTGCAACCCATGATTGCCCAATCCCCCCGTTGGTGCATACCCATGCGTACGAGAGATGCTTCGTATAGTTCGACGGCATGGCGGGATGGTCTTGTAGGGGGTGTCTTTGCTTTCCAATATTCCAACAATTCAGCATCTGTTCTAATTCCTGACCATTTACTCATAGAAACCTCCTTGATATTGTCTAAGGGTCATTGTGTACCGGATACTGGCTTGTGCCGTCAAACGGGCAGATCAGATATTTTGCTCATCATAGCATCTTATACCTTTCAAGTATAACAGAATCGTATAGCAACTTCTAATAGTAGAAGGATGTAATTGTTAGTTTTGACGTGTGACTTTGCTTTCTATGGTTCGCTTGAGGGGATGCTCCCACAAACAGATACCGGTGTCCAGGGTAACTGTGAAGGAACGGTTACCAGGACACCGGAGGTGACTGCTTATTTATTTTTGGTCTTGAAGTGGAGCGTGAACGCTTCGCTCAGCATGTCGCCGTCCTGGCTGGACAGCGCCTCAATCGGGATGCTCAGCGTGTAGTTGGTCAGTCTTGCCAGGTTATTTGTCTGGATCATGAGGATATCCTGGTTATTAGGATCCACTTCAATGTTGATGCTGCCGGCCGGATCCAGGTTGATACTGCTTGGAACCAGCAGATCGACACTTTGGTTGAAGTCGATGCGGATCAGTATATTCTTGTCTACGTTCTTAGCACCATCTTTTGGAACGCTGGCTTCAACTATCAGCGCATCCGGATCTACCGGTGGATCTGGCGGATCAGGCGGTTCGGTTCCCCCGCTACCGGGTGTAAGCTCGAGTGCGTTCATAGCGTTTAACCGGCCGCCGGTAGCCACGTAGGCCGTATAGAACTTGCTGCTCACCGTGGATGCAAACAGGTCGGCCACCAGATCATACTCGTTTCTCAGTGTGGCGTCATCCGGACCCAAGTTGTTCACATGCATCTCATGGCTGATCATCAGGGCCAGGGTGCCGGATACGTGCGGTGCCGCCATGGAGGTTCCGTCCATCTGGGCGTAACCACCCGGATAGGTGCTCCAGATCTTGGCGCCCGGCGAGAACAAGTCGACAGATTCCAAACCGTAGTTGGAGAATCCGGACTTCTTGTTGTTGGGGCTGATGGAGGCCACAGATACTAGGTTGCCGCTTCCGTAGGACGAGGGGTAGTGGATGTACAGGTCGGTATTCCGGCTGGAGTTGCCGGCCGAGGCCACGAACACCCCGTTGAAACTGGCGATGGCTTCCTCGAGGAAGGGGTTGTACGAACCGCCGCCCCAGGAGGCATTGACGATTCTGGCGCCCATATCCTCGGCATACTGCAGTGCCAAAGCGGCATCCGTGCTGTTCCCTCCGTTTGGCCCCAGGAACTTAAGGGGCAGGATGGTACAGTTCGGTGCCACACCCACCACGCCGCTGCCGTTGGCTTCCGCGGCGATGGTGCCGGCTACATGGGTGCCGTGGTAGTCACCGGTGCCGTCATAGACGCTATTGTCGCTGTAGTAGAAGTCCCAGCCGTTTATATCATCTTTGTAACCGTTCCCGTCGTCGTCCACGCCGGGAAGACCGTAGGCTTCAGCCTGGTTGACATAGATGTTGTCATTGAGGTCCGGGTGGCTGATCTGCACCCCGGTATCGATGACCGCCACGATGACCCGCTCGTCACCCTGGTCCAGGGACCAGGCCTCTGTGGCGTCGATGTTCTCCATGCCCCAGAGTTCGGGCAGATAGGGGTCGTTAACCGGTGGCAGGGCGGCTGCAGGTACTGGCCGCTCGATGATATAGTTCGGTTGGGCATATTCCACGTGCTTCAGGTTGCTCAGCATTTTTGCCAAGGCATCCGCAGGCATGCGGCCGTTGGTTGTGAGCAATTCTGCCCCGAAGGAGAATTCGGTCTTTTTGGCCAGTCCATAATGGCTGCGGAGGGCGCCTTTGCTGTTGCTGCTGGCGCTATCCGTGAAGCGGACGATGACCTGGCCGGGCACGAAGGCCGGCGCTTCGGCAGGAGTAGCAGGTTGGATTTCGGGTACGGCTCCGGCCATGGCTGGTAATGTCAGCAGAATCGCCAGAAGCAGGGCAAGAAATGGGATTGGTTTCATAGGCATTTCATCACTTCCTTCACATTTTTCTCTATACTTCATTCTACATATATTTGCCTTACAGCTCAAACGAGGGATACTTTGAAATACAAAGCAAATGGAATTTCTTATGGTAGCGGCACTTTGAGCGGTAAGGTCTGTGGAAAACCGATGGAAAGTGAATCGAAGAAGGCGAAAAAACGAGATACCGGATTCGGTATCTCGTTGCTGTTGTCGATAAGGTCGGACGGCGTATTTCAAGTCTAAGTACTATTTCTTGCGCAGTGCGTAGATGGGATAATGCTGGCTACAGTTGAAATCTGCCGGTTTGGTCACATCCAGAATCTCAAAATGGGGGGCACAAAGTCCCTCGAAGGTTTCCTTGGTGGTATAGATTACGTCCAATTTCATCGGGGCGGCCTTGAACGATTGGTATTCTTCTGCAGTGAGGACATTGTCCTGGTACAACTGTTCAATCCGGTCGTTGAAATCCTGGGGTTTGATAGAGCATGTTCCTAGGTCCCGCCAGAGAATCTGGAGGAACGCTCGAGTGTCACTGTTGATGTTGCTGGGAGCGTGTTCTTTCCTGTGCCAGGCTAAGACATCTTCATAGCAAGAGAAGGCGCAATCGTCACTGGTCTGTATGCGTAAGAACACCAGGCCGTCCTTGCGGAGCATCCGGTGGAGGTTCCCGAGGAATTTCTGATGCAGAGCCAGAGGAAGCATTGCTATGGATCCGTCTCCGATGACCAGGTCGAAGGCCTTCGGCATGTCAACCTCCAGCCAGTTACCCTCTACGAAGCGTTCCGCTTCGGGAGGGTGGCATAGAGGGCGGAAGCAGGTAAAGGGTAGGGGGTCAATATCGATGCAGCACAGAGACCGATTATACTTGTTGGCCAGAGTGCGGATTTCCAGAGTGCATCCTAGAAGACCCCAATCACCGTTTTGGTGCTTGCCATAGCGTGTGGCGTATTTCTCGTAGATGGTCAGCATGTCTGCGGAGGGCCTTACAGGGGCTGTCATTTTCTTCCAGTATTCCAAAAAGTTGTCAGGGTTTCGTGTGTTAGTTTGTGTATTCATGGTTTCCTCATTTCTTTATTTCCAACCTGTTGTATTGCTAGTACACAGGATATTCTTTGATGTTGTCTATTTCTTTTTCAAGGCATAGACGGGGCAGACGTTGCTGCAGGCGAAATCTTCCGGGAAACGCGCATCCAGTATGTCGAAATATGGCTCGCAGGCAGCCTCGAAGGCTTCTTGTTCCACGTAGGATATCGGGCAAGGGGTTATTTTACCCATGAACTGCTGGTACTCCTCGTCAGTGACTTCGCCGGCATCGTACAGTTTTTGCATTTGGTCCCGGTATATTTCTGTGTTGACAGCACCAAGATCAGAATCCTGCCACAAGATTTGCATATAGAATGCTGATGTCCGGAATATGGGCTGGTCAGAATGATTTTTCCTATGCCAGGCAATTACTTCCGAAGGTTCGTTAAAGGGGTTGGTATTGCTCACCTGGATGCGAAGGAAAGCACATCCGCCAGGCAACAGCATATCGTGTAGATTTTTCAGGAATTCGTCATATTGGTGCAGTGAGACCATGGATATGGAGCCATCTCCCAAGACAAGATCGAAGGATTCCGTTAGACCAGGACATACCCAGTCGCACAGCATGAAGGATTCTTTCGGGTGCTGTTTGCAGAGTTCGGCATAACCATGGTAGTGGTCTTTATTTAAGTCGAGACAGCATAGGGAGGAAGCGTATTCCGCCGCCAGACTCCTCAGCTCAGGGGTGCAGCCTAATAGCCCCCAGTCTCCGCTGTCGGAACAATATTTATTGACATAGTCTTCGTATATGGCAACCATTTGTTCAGAGGGACGTACGGGTGGCTTGACATTTCTCCAAATCTCAACGCACATGTTCATCGGTAGCTTTTTTATGGAATCGGTCATAGTTTTCCCCGCTTAGTTATAGATTTAGTCTATTCTATCAAAAAAGAGGAGAATACAATAGTCATAATGATTAGGAATTGGGGGCAAAGCCGATTATTCCGGGTAGCAAGTGTGGTAATATAATCACGCATGCTATAATAAACAGGAACATATATTCTGGAAGCATGCATATGCTGTACAATCGCTATATATTCGCAATGAAACTATCGATGACCTGAACGGAACAAGGAGGAAGCCATGCGTATTCTATATATAGTATACAACATCACCCGCTGTGGTGGTGTGCAGAGAGTGACCTCGCTGATGGCCAACCGGCTGTCTGCAGAGCATGAGATTTGCATCCTATCCTTGTGTCGTGAGGGAACCAAGCCGTATTTCCCCCTCGATGATAAGGTTAGGGTCGAATATTTATTTGAGGGCCATATCAGGTTTCGGACGCATTTTCTAAAACATCTCCTGGCAGCAAGGTCGTTTAGTAAGAGTAATCCGGGATTCGATATAATGATCAACAATGAGATGGGGCTGGTTCCCATCACCTATCTGGCTTTCAGGAATCAGAGACAGATGAAGACAGTATCCATTGAGCATACCAACTTCTCAGCATGTAAGATGTTCAGCTTGGCTTGGTTCGGCAAACGGCTGGCCTGCCGCAAGAGCGATGCGGTGGTGGTGCTCACCAAACGGGATTATGAAGATTATCGAAATGGCGTGAAAAAAATCAAACGCCTCGAACAGGTTTACAACCTGCATGAAGAGACACCAAGCCGGGATACATACAATCCGGACAGCAAAAAAATCATGAGTTGCGGACGTTTCGTCCCCCAAAAAGGATTTGATCTGCTGGTGGAGGTAGCGAAGCTTGTTTTACCCCGTTTTCCAGAGTGGCAATGGCATATTTTCGGGGACGGACGTGAGTATGGGCGAGTAGAGGCTAAAATCGAAGAATACGGACTGGGGGACCAGCTCATCCTCAAGGGGTTTTCCAATAATCTTCAAGAACAGTATCCTAAGTATTCTTTGTATGTTCTGACCTCCAGAATGGAGGGGATGGCGGTAGTACTGATCGAGGCGCAAGCCAACCAGATGCCTATCGTCAGCTTTGATTGCAAGAATGGACCAAGGGAACTGATTCTGGATGGGGAGAACGGCTATCTGGTGGATTGCTTCGATCTTGAGGCTATGGCCGAAAGGATCGGGGAGATTTTAGCCGACCGGGAGAAACGAATCCGTTTTTCCAGCAATTCGCAGCAGCTATTTAACAAGCTGGACCCCGAGGCAATTGCGGAGTGTTGGCGGAACCTGCTCCAAACGATCTGAGTCACTTCGCATGATAGATATTTTAGATAATTCAAAATAGTAGTTTGCAACAGGATCATAATCAAGGAGGAGACATGTTTCATTTGAAGAAGAGACAGCAGGGTCTGTTGAAGTTTTGGCTAGCCTATAGATTCCCGAAACTGAGAACCAATTGGAAGAAAACACATGACAAGCCTGTTCCGCTGGAACCGGCGGAAATAATCAAGGTGCAGATTAAAAAAGAGGATATGCCCAAGGTCGGTTTGGTCGAGGAGATGCCCGGCCAAGGAGTCTTGACCTTCTGGCCCAAATACCAGCGCTTTCTGAAACATTCGGGTATTCCCCACAAGATGATTTATATGGATCATTCGGACTGGATGGAGCAGATCAAGGACCTGGACATTTTAATCTGGCGTCCGCCGGCATCACCTGCGCCTCTTAAGGCTGCCAAGGATAAGATCTACGCAGTTGAGGAGTATTTGGGAGTGAAAACTATCCCGTCCTACCGGGATTTGTGGCTTTACGAGGAAAAGGTCAATCAATACTACGCATTGAAGGCCTTGGGCCTTCCGGCGGTGAATACCTTTATCAGTCATGACAGGCAAGATGCGCTGGCCCATCTGGAAACAGCAGATTTCCCAATGGTCTGGAAGGTGAACCAGGGATTTGGTTCTCTGGGGGTATTCCTGCTGAAGGATAAGAATCAGGGAAGACGGCTGGTCAACAAGGTGTTCAGCCAGGGATTGACTACCTTCTGGCGCTACCAAAAGCAGAAGAATTATGTCTATCTGCAGTCCTATCTTAAGGACTGCGGCCAGGACATCCGGATTATGGCCATCGGAGACCGCTATTTTGGCTTGCTGCGCGAGCCGGACAAGGGGGATTTCCGAGCTTCAGGAGCCGGAAATCTCATCTGGGATGCCATGCCTGAGGATGCTTTGAGATTGGCAAGGGAGGTACAGCATAAGCTTGAAACAGACAGCGTTGTCGTAGATATGCTGCGCCTGCCGGGTACAGGAGAATTAGGTGTTATTGAGGTATCCCTGTTCACCGGAGCCATATCGCCAGTAGCACTGAAGGTGGATGGCAAACCGGGATGCTATAAATATCAGGATGGAAATTTCAAATTCCAGGAAGGGCGCTACTGGACCCAGGAACTTACGCTTATGGAGAATTTCCGATCCTGGGCGGATCAAAGGGATATTGCGATAGAAGTGGAACCCTAGGCAACGCTTAGAGATGGAATAGTCGATGTAGAAAAACTGATAAGCATAAAAGACCCTCGGATATCCGAGGGTCTTTTTGATGGATATGAAATTATTGGATGAGAGGTATCAAGGGCTATATCTTGCGCAGGGTGCAGACTGGGTAGTAGCAGCCGCCGACAAAGTCGGTGGGTTTTTCCATCGATACTATCTCGAACCTGTCAGCCACCAGGCGTTCAAGAATCTGGCGGTTCGTACAGTGCAGGTCTACGTTCAAGATAGGGCTGTCCAGTTCCTGGCATTCATCCCGGGTGATCACATTGCTTCGATGCAGTTCGTCCAACCATTTGACAAATTCTGTTTTCTCTATGGCCATGGTTTCGCGGTTCATGAAAATCATCCAAAGGTCACTGAGAATGCAGGTCAGCGGCTCCTCGCCCGTATAGCTGTTCAGGTACCAGTCTAGGATTTCTTCTGCGGATGAGAACATTTGATCATCACAGGACATGATTCTCGTAATTACATGGCCACCCGGCTTCAGCATACGATACAAGCTGTCGATGAGAGCCGGATAATGCTCTTGAGGCAACATAACCATAGGGCCATCTCCCAGGATGAGGTCGAATGCCTCGGACAGCTTTGTTTCCAGCCAATCACATTGCACGTATTGCTCCATTTCAGGAGGACTGCACATGGGGCCTAAAGCCGTGTAGGAGTTGCTGTTGATATCGAGACAGGTCAGGGGGCGTCCATATTTCCCAGCCAAAGATCTCAGTTCCGGGGTACATCCCAACAGCCCCCATTCCCCTGATTTATCAAAATTCAGATTTAGCATACTGGACTCATAAAGTGTGACCATTTCTTTTGATGGCCGTGCTGGCGGTATCATGGCTTTCCATGCTGCTAGATATTCCGCATCAGATTTGTTGTAATAATCAGTCATAATAAAACCTCCTTCAATATTATATCATACGGAATAAGTTGATATGAGTACTATTATGAGAGCATAGGATGCTTGAGAATCAGCCTTTTTCCCAGCTAGAGAACCATGCTGAATGTAGATCGCTAAATCATGGCGGAAAAGACCATTCGTTTTCCTGCTAATAGATGCAGGCTGGCGCTTCATCATGCTATAATGGAAAAGTATATGTGCAAATTAGCGATGGAAACATTAGAACCATTTTCTATCGATGAATCCGCAGTGAAGCATAGAAAGGATACCACAATGAAGCAATTCACAGAACTGGCGATAAAAAGACCCAAACTGGCCAAGGGGCTGATATACGGATATACCATATTCAACGGTATATGGATGTTTCCCCTGCGCCTAAGTACTGATTTCTCGGAGATCTTCCTGTATGGTGTCACCATATATGTCTATTGGATCATGGGGGCCATGCTACTGGGATTGCACCCCGAGAAGGCAGACCGGAGTATTGTTACGGTGTTCGCCTGCCATGGACTCGGATTGCTGCTACGCGTTATTCTTGAGTGGGGCGAGGCTTCCATGGTTCGGGATCTGACAACTATGAATGTGTCCTTATATCTGCTGGCAGTACCTTTGATTGTGGCTGTTTCCTACCGGGTGAACAGGAAGAAGCAGAACAACGAATGAGGCAGATATGTGGGATTTGAGAAGATTTGGCGAAAAGACCGCTCTGATCGAGGATCAGGGTGAACATATAAGCTATGCGGCGTTGGCCGATGAGGCGGATGCGTTCGCTGCATATTTGCGCAAGAAAGAGGGGGGCGAGCGTCCCCTGGTATTTATATTCTGTCGCAACAGCATTGGATGTCTGCTCGGCTATGTCAGCTGTCTGGAGCATGGGGCTGTGCCTCTTTTGCTGGATGAGCGGCTGGATGAGCAGTTGGTCAAAAGGCTGGTGGATACCTACCAGCCGGATTTCCTCTATCTGCCTAGGGAGTCTTCTATCGGATTTCTTGAATCGGACTGGGGGGAGCTGGATTGCTGTCGTGGCTACCGGCTGCTTGCTGGCGATCAGGGTTCTGAGGTTGCGCTCAATCCAGCACTGGCTCTGCTTTTGCCCACATCGGGCTCGACGGGAAGCCCCAAGCTGGTGCGGGTAAGCCATACGAATCTCAGGGATAATACTAGGAATATAGCAGCCTATCTGGAACTGGATGAGAATGAACGCCCAATAACAACCTTACCACCTCAGTACACCTACGGGCTGTCGGTAATCAACTCCCACCTATGGGTGGGCGCCACCATCCTCATGACCGGGGGTTCTGTGATGAGTCGGGAATTCTGGCGCTTCTTTCGGGAAGAACAGGCGACCAGTTTGGCCGGCGTCCCCTATATCTATCAGGTCCTAAACCGTATCGGATTCATGGACTGGGAACTGCCCAGCCTGAGAATCCTCACCCAAGCCGGAGGCAGGCTTGGGAGCGACCTGCACGAGTCTTTCGGCCGCTATGCTGAAAAGAACCACGTGAGGTTTTATGTGATGTATGGTCAGACCGAAGCGACTGCCCGTATGTCCTACTTGCCGCCGGAACGTACCCTGGAGAAGAACGACAGTATCGGCATCGCCCTCCCCGGCGGGACTTTTCATCTGGAGGACGAAGAAGGCGAGATGGTCCTAGAAACCGGGCATCCGGGCGAACTGGTCTACACAGGGAAGAATGTGACCATGGGGTACGCCAAGACCAGAGAAGACCTGGCCAAGGGCGACGAACGGGGTGGTGTTCTGCACACTCAGGATATCGCCGTCAGGGACAGCGACGGATACTACCGCATCGTAGGCCGGACCAAGCGTTTCCTGAAGTTGTTCGGCAAACGCTATAACCTGGACGAGCTGGAAAGTCTGCTCATCCAAAGGACCGGACATCAGGACTGCCGTTGCACCGGCAGTGACGACAGGTTGTGCGTCTATCTGACGGACGGAACCCTGGAACCCGAGGTGGAGACCTATCTGAAAGAGCACCTGGATCTGAGCCGGAGTGTCTTCCGATGTCATGTCATACCAGAGATTCCATTGAAGGCCAACCAGAAAACAGATTACCAGAAACTCAACGGGGAGTATGAAAATGACAGAAAAGGATAGAAACATAGATGGCGAGATTGTAGGAGCACTGACCAACTATTGGAAATCCCAGCTGGATGCAGAGCAAATCGGTCCGGAGGATGACTTCTTCACCTTGGGTGGGGACTCCATGAAGCTCGCAGAGATGATGTTCTGGTTGGAGGAACGTTTTGGTGTACAGATACCCTATGACCGCTTTTTCAATGAACCTACGATTTCGTTCTTGGTACAGCTGATTGCTTCAAAGACCAGAAAGCCGGTAAGACGACATCTGGTGCCACTCAGGGAATCGGGACATAAGGCTCCGCTGTTCTGTCTGCACACGGCAATTGACGAGCCGGTCATCTACCACAATCTGGCCCGGGCCATGGACGGAGACCGTCCGGTCTATGGTTTCCGCTATCTGGATGAGGGCTTCGAACATCCCTTGCGTTTTGAAATCATGGCCGAGCGCTATGTGGAGGAGTTGGTTGCCAACTTCCCTCCGCCGTACCATTTGTGCGGTACCTGTTACGGAGGGGCCTTGGCCTACGAAATGGCCAGACAGCT
>DAOUPV010000125.1 GCA_030625965.1 Clostridia bacterium | reverse complement strand
TTGGTTTCCCTTGTCGGAGAAGCTACAGCTTCAGGTACAGTAATTCCGAGGTTAAGTTGCTCCGCTTGTTGTTAAAACGACCATCCTAATGTCTGTGGTTTAGGCTAATATCGGACGTTCCCACTTGCTGGAAGGTTATCCACCACAGCCACCAACGCTGGTTCACTTTCGTTCCGCTCCAACAACCGCCATCAGCTTCCTTCAGACCCCTTCGTCACCGAAGACGCCCTTACCTACAGCTTGTCTTCCCATAGCCTGGGTGACAGGTCCTTCTTTCAAGACCACTAGCTCGGCAACATGCCTCGCAAACAACAAAAGACCCCGAATCGGGGTCTTAGGATTACTGTTTTCTGTAGTTTGGGGATTCCTTGGTCACATAGACATCATGGGGATGGCTTTCGATGAGACCGGCACCCGTGATACGGATGAAACGGGAATCACTCTTCAGGTTCTTGATGGTCTCACAACCGCAATAGCCCATACCGGCACGAAGACCGCCCACCATCTGATACAGAGTCTCGGACACATAGCCTTTGTAGGCTACACGACCCTCGATACCTTCGGGGACCAGCTTCTTGGAATCCTGCTGGAAGTAACGGTCCTTGCTGCCACTCTTCATGGCTGCAATGGAACCCATGCCCCGGTAGGACTTGAAGCTTCTACCCTGGTAAATTTCGATCTCTCCCGGGCTTTCCTCTGTTCCTGCCAGCATACTGCCCAGCATTACGGTCGAAGCTCCGGCAGCCAACGCTTTTACGATTTCACCGGAATACTTGATGCCGCCGTCTGCGATAACCGGGACGCCATACTTGGCTGCTTCAGTGGCACAGTCATAGACAGCCGTGATCTGGGGTACGCCGATACCGGCGATAACCCTGGTGGTACAGATAGATCCAGGTCCGATACCTACCTTAACCGCATCAGCGCCGGCTCCGATCAGATCCCTGGTGGCTTCTGCCGTGGCCACGTTGCCCGCAATCAGTTGAATTTCTGGATAGGCTTCCTTGAGCTTGGTCACCAATTCCATAATGCCCTTGGAATGTCCATGGGCCGAATCCAGTACGATGACATCTGTACCGGCATTCACCAGCGCCTCTGCGCGCTCCATTACGTCGCTGGATACGCCAACTGCGGCACCGACACGAAGTCTGCCCCGTTCATCCTTGGCTGAATTCGGAAATTTGATGGCCTTCTCGATGTCCTTGGTCGTGATCAGACCAGCCAGGATGTTGTTCCCATTCACCAACGGTAATTTCTCGATCTTGTGTTTTTCAAGAATCTTCTTGGCTTGCTCCAAATCGGTTCCTACTGGAGCAGTTATCAGATTCTTAGAGGTCATGGCGTCCTTGACCCGTATCTGGTAATCTTCGACAAACCGCATATCACGGTTGGTCAGAATGCCTACCAGCATCTTATTCTCATCCACGACCGGAACACCGGATATCCTGTATTTGGCCATCTGGTCCTCCGCCTGCTGCAGAGAGTCTTCCGGATGTACGAAAATGGGATTGATGATTACACCGTTTTCAGAGCGTTTTACAATATCCACCATGGTAGCCTGTTCTTCGATGGGCATATTCTTGTGGATAATTCCGATACCGCCTTCTCTGGCCATAGCAATAGCCATACGGGTCTCGGTGACCGTATCCATACCCGCACTCAGAATGGGCATATTCAGTTGAATCTTTTTTGTCAGATTGGTTTTAACATCTACCTCGTTGGGTAGCACTTCAGATTTGGCCGGAACAAGAAGGACATCATCAAATGTCAGTCCCTCTTTGGCAAATTTAGCATCAAACATCTTCTTCCTCCATATTTCTATATTGTTGTAATTATAGCAGGTATCACAACAGATTCAAGAAGTATTTATCTAGTCGAACCGATTCCTCCCGTACGCTCCTGATTCACAGGTTCGTCATCCTCGGTCACCAGATATTTGATGAACATAGCCTGCGCGATGGCCTTGCCTTTGGGTAACACGAAGGGCTCGTTACCGTCGTTGACCATAGCCACTAATATATGACCTTCATTGCTCGTGTTATCCGCATAATCGGCATCGATCCATCCCTGAATGTTCCTTAAGCGCACCCCATGCCTGAAGCCGTGGCCGCTCCTGGAATTGACCAGCAAGACTTCGTCGTCTTCCATATATACCTTGATCCCGGTAGGGACTACGACTGTCTCACGGGGATTCAAAACCACTTCAGCAGGAGAATACAGGTCGTATCCCGCGGATTTCAGGGTCGCCCTCCTAGGTAGTTTAATCTCCTGGTAGGAGGTACCCGGAATCTGGGTCTGCCATGATTCCTGACTGATTTTCCTGAACGCTCTCATATCATCTACCTTTCTGGTTCTCGAACCAGGTTTCAAGGGGCTTTCTGTTCTCCTCAGAACCGATTATGGCTAAGGCATAATTGGTGGGGTCCAACAGGTCAGCGGCCATTCTCTGAACATCGTCCAAGGTCACCTTCTCCAGGTTGGTCAGTATTTCTTCTTCTTCAACGATGCGATTCTGTTCCACAAGATTGGCACCGATGCGCTTCATCTTAGACGATACAGACTCATTCCCCATGATGATGTGCGCCCGAATCTGATTCTTAGTGCGTTCGTACTCACTCGTCTCAACCCCGTGATCCCTGAGATCCCGAAGCATCGCAAAGATGATCTGCATCACTTCCATCGCGTTCTTGTGCGATGTGCCGGCATAGATGCTTAAGACTCCAGCATCCCAGAATGACTGGTTGTATGAATAGATGGAATAAGCCAGCCCCCGTTTTTCCCTGACTTCTTGGAACAGTCTGGACGATCCGCTGCCACCCAGAATGCTATTGAGGATGATCAGAGGATAATATTCCGGATCTTCCTTCCTGGCGCTGCGTACCCCCATGCACATATTTGTCTGTTCTATCTTCTTGGTCTGGTAAGTCAATCCGCCAGATACCCGGGACACCGGTTCGAAGCTTCTCTCAAGCTTCCCTTTCTTGTCGCCGAACAGTGATTCGATGGAGCGGATGGTCGCATCCACATCCACATTCCCCGCCACCGAAACCACGATGTTGTCGGAACGGTAGTAGCGGTCATGGTACTTGCGGACCTGATCCTGTCCCATCCTCTCGATGCTGTCCGTACTACCCAAAATATTGCGTCCCAGAGGATGGCCCTGGAACATCTGGGACAACAGGAGATCGTGTACTGAATCATCTGGCGTATCCTCATACATGGCGATTTCCTCCAGCACCACCATCTTCTCCCTATCGAGGTTTTCCGAGGTCAGTGTAGAGTAGTATGTCATGTCACTGAGTATGTCCAGGAGCATGTCCTGATCCTCTAAAAGCACCTTGCCGTAAAAGCAAGTATATTCCCTGGATGTGAAAGCATTTAGCGATCCACCCTTCTCTTCAATCTCTTCCATGATGGCCAGGGCCGATCTTCTCATCGTCCCCTTGAACAGCATGTGTTCAATCAGGTGGGCGATACCGTTTTCCTCCGGACATTCCCATCTAGATCCCGTTTTCACCCATACGCCTACGGAAACGGTCTTGACCGTTTCTACTTTTTCCAGTCCGATGCGCAATCCGCAATCGCTTTCATATAGTCTTATCATATTTTCCTCGCATTCAATTAGTTGTTTTCATCTTAGCACGAAGGCCACTTCTTTTCTACTTCGGTTATGCTTGCTACGGTATAACTCATGCGATACAATGGATTAGAGTAAAGATTAAGAAAGGAAGGTAGCAAATGCCAATCATTGAAGTGAACATCCGGGAGCAATCCTACGAAACCAGAAAAGCTGTCGCCAAGCGCATCACGGAAGTCATCGCAGAGGAGACCAAGTCACCAGCCCATGCCATCACCGTGCTCTTCAAGACCGTCAATCCTGACTACGTGTCATCAGGGGGAGAAATGGTGGATGAGATCCTGAAGAAACAGGGCTAGCCCTTCAGTCACACTACACTATACTTTACGAAGAAAAGAACAAGCCTATATTCTGCGATATGCAGACTATAGGCTTTCTTTTATGATACAGTTCCATTTATCTTATACGCCTTTGATAAATGAAATACAAACAACTCATATCAAGTTATTAGTTATTCACTATACATGGTTTCTTTATTTCCTTATTTAATCATGCTACCTGCAAATTTCTCTGCATTCTTAATGTCATCTGCATTGGGTCTGCCTTTGTTCATACCACCGAAATATTTTAAGAAACTATTTTTGTTTAAACCTTTGCAATAGAATTCATCAACTAGTATAGCATTTTTACTCTTTAGCTTTTCCTTTATTTCCTTATGTGCTTTATCATATACTACACCCGCAGTAGAAAATAGGAATACTCTTTTCGTATTAAGATCTGGCAATTTATTCACCAGTTCCATTATCGTTTTATGAAATCCACCATCATATATTCCAGAACCAAATCCGATCAGGTCGTACAC
>DAOUPV010000023.1 GCA_030625965.1 Clostridia bacterium | reverse complement strand
AACTGCTATTATACGTGCTCCCAATGATATTTCAGCCTTTCTTAATCCTCTAGGGTAGCCACTCCCGTCCAACCTCTCATGATGCTCATAGACGAAGTCCGAAATTCGTGAAAATGCCAAACTCCCACATAGTATTCTATATCCCTTTTCACAATGTGTCTTAATTTGATCCCATTCCTCTGTAATAAGCTTTCCTTTCTTATCAAGAATATCATTACTAACTGCTATTTTTCCAATATCATGCAATAATCCAGCCATAGTGACTTCCTTGACGTCTATATTGTTACCCTTCATATTTTCTGCTATGGCTTCACACAATGATCCCACCCTCTTGGAATGCAGCATTTCTCTATGGTTCTTTTCAAACAACGCATTCATTACTGTATCTACGAGAATATTGCAGTGGTCAACGTACTGAGAAGCATTAAAAAAATGTGGTCTTTCATTAATGGGCATTACTACTTCTTTTAGTATGGTAACAATATGATTATCCTTCACTCTAAATGCATCAACATCATACCATCTCTCTCTAATTATTGAATAATGTTTAAATCTAACCTTCTTGCCATAGTGATGCGTTGCACAATGAACATCTCTACTAGCTATTCCATTATTTGCAAAGCCGGCCATTACATGTGAGCTATCGCGCCCAATCAATTCACCAGAACTTTTACCCAATATAGCTTCAAATTCTTTATTTACTTCAATGATCTCATACCTAATATCCTCATTCTTTCCATTGTTTACTCGTCGATGGCATGCATAACCAACTTGAATATTCTTTATCACATTTGAATAGTAGTCTCTCATAATTGCCCCCTACAAATTTCACATTATGCATTGAACCTCTGCAAAACGTATGATTAGAAACTATGGTAAATGGAATCGGATACCTTGTATCTGTTCTCAGTATAAATTCTATTGTATCTAAAGGATTAAGAGCTAATAACAGGAACTTGGATGCTGGTGAACATACCTCGGTTTTTCATCATAGACCAGTAGCTCAGCCACCACCTCACAAAGTGTAGTAAATGGTATTTCCATGACGTGGAGCAGTCCGGTATATAGGGGCACATTATATTGTTTCTATGACTTGTATATTTTTTCCTGCTTTTTGCCAAGAAAAGTGCAATAAAAAAACAGCCCTCCAAATTAGGAGGGCTTAAGGTCCGGTCGCTACCGACAGATGGAAAGGGTTAAAAGATTAGGTAGCGGCCGTCAATGGTACACTTATTATATTCTAGAAGACATCCCCCACTCCTGCTTGATCAATTGTATAAACGATCAGTAACTCGGCATCAGCGACGGTTCAACGTTCAGTGTTTCGGTGTATACCGCATCCACATAACTACTCGAATCCTTGACCTTGATCTCCAGGGAATACTGCCCGGACATTGCAGTGGACTATTTTGATGAAATAATTTCAAATTGAATTTGGATTATCCCATTCTATCCCAATCGCAAAGAATAACCTCGCATTATAAACGCGAGGTAAAGACTATAATCAATACATTAATTATTAGGTGGAGTAAAGCATTCACCATAAATAGTTTCTCCATCAAAATTAATGTATGTACATTCGCTAGTATCATAATCCATCTGTACGGTGAAATAACTTCTTAGCATCGCCCCAAAACTATTCTGGGAATCTACATAGGATGATACTTCAACGATATTCTTATACCTTCCTACTGACCATTGATCAGCATTCCATATTTGACCAGGAAAATCTGCTGATGATGGGGATACAAGCACCTGCTCGATATAATTTTCAGCAGCAGACATATATATTCCTACTTCACCAGAACTTAATCCAAAATCAGTGATTTGATTAATAACGCCTCCATTACTTGCATCATATAAATCTACCCCACTGAAGCCAATATAATAAACTTCTCTTTCTTCAATTGTCAACAGCACATCTTTGCTGTCAGCTACAACAGAAAATGACTGAAGCTCATCGACATTGGTTCCGAGCGCAGGGTCACATTTCGATACTTCCACAATACCCACATCTTGCATAATCCCAAATACAGTTTCCGCCTCCAACTCAGTTAGCGTGGTGGCGTCCATTAAGCAGAGTAAATTTCTGTCAATTTCTTCCGCTACTGCTAGTTCTTCTACTGCAGTGGCTTCTTCCGGTGCCTCTGCAGCTGCCGGTTCATCGTCTGATCCGCCACTACCAATAACAGTGAAAACTACCAGCACTGCCAGAATGATAAACCAGGGCCGCTTATAAAACGGTTTCTTAACTTTAGACATAACGTCCTCAGCTTTCTCTCCCTTGTCTTTTTATCATACTATATTTGCCATGAGATTAAAATAGCCGTCTAAAGGTAGCAAACGTTGCGAAAGAAAAGCCCCTGTCTCCAAGGGCCGGTATTCTCACTTAATGGGGGGGGATTGAGGAGATTCATTCTTTCTTGTATTTTACATGTAGTTGTACAGGTTTCTCAGTTTTCATCTCTTATTGAGCTGTTATTAAGGTCTTCCATTTTCCTGAACGCCAGAACTGACAGCATGATCAACAGATTATTTTACAACTGCACTAGCTCAATTTGTTAATGTATTATAGTCTGTTTTTGGTCTTGAACTTGAGTGTGTAAGGGGTATCCATCCTGTCGCCGTCCAGGCTTTCCAGCGCATCCACTTGTATGCTCAGCGTGCAGTGGGTCAGCCGGGGCAGTTCCACTGTCTGGATTTTCAATATGTTGGGTTCCTCAGCGCTCACACCCAGGACCGTGTAGTTCAGGACAATGGAGCTATCCTTCGCTTCCAGGTTGATCCCCTCTATGTCTAACAGACTGATGGGCTGGTTAAAGGTAATCTCTATCAGCACATCGCGGGAGACGTTCTTGGCCCCGTCAGTCGGCAGGCTGGCAACTACCTCCAGCACGTCGGTGCTGGGAGGCGGAGGTTCCGGTTCGCCGTAGCCCGGTGTCAGTTCCAGGGCGTTCAACACGTTCAAGCGACCTGAGGTGGCCACATATCTCTCGTAGAACCTAGAGTATACAGTTGCATCAAACAGGTCGACTATCAGGGCGGTCTCACTGCGCATCGCGCCGTCATCAGAAGCCAGGCCGTTCACGTGCATCTCGTGGCTAATCATCAGGGCCAGCGCGCCGGAGACATGCGGGGCGGCCATGGATGTGCCATCCGCCTGGGCATACCTATCACCCGGATAGGTGCTCCAAATCTTGGCACCCGGTGCGAACAGGTCGACCGTCTCGACCCCGTAATTGGAGAAGCTAGCTTTTTTGTTATTGGGGGCCAGTGCCGCCACGGATACGATGTTGTTGTACTCGTAGCCCGAGGGATAGTGGATAAACAAGTCTGTCTTCAGGTTGTTGTTACCGGCTGAGGCTACGTAAACACCGTCAAAATTGTCGATAGCATCCATAAAGGCCGTGTTGGCCGATCCGCCACCCCAGGATCCATTGACTACCCGAGCCCCCATGCTTTCAGCATAGTCCAGGGCATAGATATGGTCGCTGGTAAAGCCGAATTCATCAAAGACCATGAGCGGAAGGATGCTGCAGTTAGGGGCCACGCCGACCACACCAGTACCGTTGGCTTCGGCAGCGATGGTACCGGCCACATGAGTGCCATGCCAATCATCCGGATTCTCAAATACATCGCCGTTGTTGCTGCAGAAGTTCCAGCCGTTGATATCGTCCACATAACCGTTACCATCGTCGTCGACACCGGTTGTACCGTAGAACTCGGCTAGGTTGACCCAGATGTTATCATCAAGATCCAGATGATTGATATCGATGCCCGTGTCCATGACTCCCACGATGACCGCAGGATCACCCTGGTCTATGGTCCAGGCTTCTATAGCGTCGATGTTGTCCATGCCCCACAATTCTGAAAGTGCGGGTTCGGTGACCGGCGGCAAAGCGGATTTCGGTGCCGGCCGGTCGATGATGTAGTCCGGTTGGGCATACTCGACATGTTTCAGGTTGTTCAGCATCTTGACTAAGGCTTCCACCGGCAGGCGGCCGTCTATATCAAGGAGCTCGGCACCGAAGGAGAACTTGACTTTCCCGATCAGGCCGTAGTAGCGCCGGATATTACCCTTGGTGTTTTCCGAGGCGTCCGCAGTATACTTGACGATAATCCGGTCAGCTGCGAAATCCAACTCAGGGCCGACAGCCATTTCTGGTATAGCTCCGGCTATCGCGGGCAGAGCCAGCACGAGGGCCAGGAGCAGTGCGATAAGGGGAAGCGGTTTCATTCTCATTTCATCACTTCTTTCACATTTTTTTACTCTATATGTTTATTCTACATTCATATCCGTTCGCATTCAAACTGGTGATGCTTTGATAATCAAAGTATTTCCCGCGATAAAATGCTGAAAGGGAGTGTTACGAAATGAATTACTCATTCATTTTGCATCACTCCCAGTTATTTCATCCTAATCTCTTTTCACTCACCAGCAGCGGCACCTTCTTGTAGCTACGCTTGTACAACGGCTTACCGTCGTTTAGGAAGTAGCACTGAGTGGAGCTGCCACCATCCAGGAACAGCCATTCCGGATGCCTGAACCCGATTGCTACCATCTGCTCCCCAAACTCCGGCAGCGTATACGCAACGCCTGTCATGGTGGTTATCAGATAGACTGTACTGTCCTTGTGGGCCATAGCTGTTCGCGGCCGCTTGTCACCCTCAGGAGGTAGCTCAACAAGCGGATCATTCCCGCCCTGGGTAAATATAAACTTGATGAGATAGGTGTGGCTGAGCTAAAGAGATATTACAGGCAGCTTGCCGAAGATGGTGTCGGGGATCGCACAGTCAAGAAGAACCACCAGATCCTCAGCTCCATGTACACTGAGGCCATGTTCCTGGGTTATGTGGCAGCGAATCCATGCAAGCGGCTACCTGCCCCGAAATACCGGCGAGCTCGGAATGACAACTTCCTGACTGCTGCCGAGGCGAACGACTTGATGGCTGCCCTGGGCAAAGAAAAACTCCATTGGACCATGCCGGCGTATATCGCCCTGTTCACAGGAGCACGAATCGGAGAGGTCTGTGCTCTGACTTGGGACAATGTCGACCTGGATAGAGATTGCCATAACAAAAACCCGTCAGAGAGTCGCTGGCTTGGGCATGATTGAGAAAGAACCTAAGACCGAGGGATCGTATAGGACAATACCCTTTTCCAAGGCCTTAGAGAGGCGTCTACGGCTTTGGAGGACAAAACAGAATCAGAACCGGCTCAAGTTTGGCCAGAAATACCACGTGACGGAATATGTGGTCACCTACGAAAGCGGTATCCCCATTGAGCCTCAAGCTTGCGGCATGTGGTTCCGGGAGTTCATCGAGCGCAACCACATGAAGAAAGTGACCCTGCACGGCCTGAGACATACCTATGCCACCCTACTGCTACACAGCGGCCGGATGCCAGATTATGCCATCAGCGGCAACCTGGGGCACTCTGATCCCACCACACACAAGCGGATCTACACCTATGAAATTCAGGAAAGCAACCGCATCGCGGCGGACTATTTGGATGAGATAATTTCAAAATGATTTTGGATTATCCCATTTTTATCCCAACTGTACAAAAATAGCCCTCTATACGAGGGCTATTTTTACACACAAAAAAAACCTAGGATGCTTGATATGTAAGCATCCTAGGTTTTGGCAGGGGAGACAGGAATTGAACCCGCAACCTACGGATTTGGAGTCCGCCACTCTACCAATTGAGCTACTCCCCTTTGTTTTGACACATCTAACATTATACGAACATAAGATAGCGCTGTCAACACAATATATGCCTTAAATAGTTTTTTTCATATCGCTTTATTTCCAGGTGCTTACCTGTTAAGCTTCCAGGTCGGCCTCCCAGAAATCAGGAAGGTTTTTATACCTATCGATTGTGTCCTCATTGAAGTTATTGTCCCACTCTTCCTCATTCATAAGAACAAGATACTTTTGTGCGGTTTCCATATCTCCCAACTTCTCTGCACTTAGAGCCAGCCAAAAATAAGTCGCCATAGTGCTCATATCATGTTCGGTAGCCTGTTGGAGCAACCTGTCTGCTTCTTTGAAATCTCCCAATAGATATGCGGCAGCGCCAGCATTGTTGATGATATTGGTAGGTTCTATCACGGGATCAATCTTAAGCGAAGTCGTATCGACCAAGTTCTTCCGGAAGGCACGCATCTCATCAAACTCTCCATAATAATGCATAGCCGTTGTCAGATATTCCTGAATCATCGGACGGTAGTCCTCATCTGTGGTTACCGTTTCCTGTACCAGACGTAAACCGACCAAGATGTACATATCTGACTGCATAGCTCGATACTTCATGTTCCAAGGAGCCACATTTACAGCTTGCTCGGCTTTCTCCATCACCAATGGATAATCCGCTTCTAACCAAGCCAGTTTTGTCTGGGCTTCGTAAACCCTTGGGTCGTAGGGAGATACTCTTTCAGCCTTTTCAAGGTATACACTAGCATTTTCATAGTCTCTTTGGGCTTTATAAACGGACGAGAGATCCAACAGACATTCCGTGTTTAATGGCCAGTATTTAATGCAAGCCAGGAAGTGTTCTATTCCAGCCTCTGCCTGTTTTTCCCTCATGGCCATAGCCCCTTTTTTGGCTTCATTCACGGAAGCCTTATAGGCATATCCAATATAACCAGAACCCAGGGTCAGGACTAGAACCAGAACCACGACCGGAATCTTCCACTTGTTAGCCTGTGCCGGTGGTAGTATACGACCTGCTTTTTTCTGTTCGATATTATGCAGGCTCTTACTCACTCCGAAAAGGGCAAACAGGAAGAGCATGACGCAGGACAATGAAAAGTCAAAGTCGATAACTGCATGGCCTCCCAACGCCAAAGCTGATACAACTATTGCAGTCTGCAACAATTTCTGCTCGTCGGTCCCTTTTCGCCAATTCTTCAGACCATAGACGATTAACATTATCCATAAGCCGACAAATGACAAGAAACCTACGATTCCAGTTTCCACCAATATTTGGATCCAACTGCTGTGTACCTGGGTCGTATTGTAATCATAGCTTTGGAATGACTTATAAGATGCTTCCCAGGCGCCACCACCATGTCCAAAAATCGGATGTTCAAAGAATACTTCCTCAATGGCCTCTCTCATCCAGAACAGACGGCTGTACGCGCTATATGTATCCAAGGATATATTCCTGTCCTCAGATACTATGCTATTTTCTTCCTCAGGAGCCACATTCTCCACAGTAGCATACGCAGCTGTTGGATGAATGCTAGCAAACCGTTCACTCACAAACGAGAAACCGAAGACGGCCTCAATCATGAACAGTACAAGTAGCACGGATTGAATGGTGATAATAATCTTTCCGTTTGTTCGACCGAACCAGTCTGTTTCAACAATTCGGCTTCTGGACCAAGTAAGTGCCACAGTCAGTGCAGTAGCTACCAGTACCAAGAGCACGGCCCTGACTGGAATCCGATTTGCGCAGGCCGTCAAAAATGGATTATGAATCAAATAGGCCGGTATGGAGGCAACCAACGTTGTGGATAGAAAAGACATGCGTTTCGAAGAGGGCACGAACAGATAAAATAAGGCGATCACTACCAGCCACACTAAGAAAGCACCTCTGGATTTGGTCGAGAAAAACGACAGCATGACCATCATCTGCACAGGCATGTACAGGTATGGCAATCCGTCCTTTTTATGTAAATATAGACCCAGTATAAAGACAGCCAGAAATAGCGCCGCCGCTGTATTGGGGTACTGTAGAGATGAATAAAGTCTAGCGCCGTGGAATCCATCCCTGATATTCACGAAATTCATAGCTGCCGCCAATGCAATTATCCCTACGGCAGCACCAGATAAATATAATGTGCGGATGAAAATATCCACCACTCTTCTGTTATAGGATAGGTTGGATACTGACCAGAACACAATAAAGAACATAATGGTTTTTGCAAACTCTATAAATGCCAGTTCCTGGTCTGCCGCACCCAGTAGAAACGGGATGATATAAGAAATCAGGAATAGCAAAGCCAAACGATCCATCCATGTAGGCAGTATGCTGTATTCTCTTTGAGTAACCTTCCACATCCAGGTCACAAAGAAAGCCAAGCTCAGGACCATCAAGGCAACCATCTGTTCTCTGGCAAAAAACAAGCCCCGAAAATAAGGGGCGATAGCCACCGTGCCCATAGTCAATATGAAAGCCAGGTTCCAAGTCATGTTCATTCGTAAAACGTCATGGTTCTTTTTAGTCAATTGCGTATCCTCCTACAGTGTCTCTCCCATCAGTTCTTCCAGATAAGTATAGAAGTCCTCGCGGAATTCCTCACGATTCAAGGCAAACTCCACAGTAGCCTTTAGATAACCAAGCTTGTTGCCGGTATCATATCTTTTTCCAATAAACTCATAGGCATAGACATTCTGGGTATCCATCAGTTTCTTGATGGCGTCAGTCAATTGGATTTCGTCACCCTTACCGGGTTCCGTACCTTCCAGAATGGAGAAGATAGCTGAATCCAAAATATAGCGGCCAATGATTGCCTGATTGCTGGGAGCATCTGCGAGCGCTGGTTTTTCCACCATTTCGTTGACCTGGATTACCCGCTCATGATAACGCTTCCCATCCACTATGCCGTATTTATCCACATCGCAATCATCCACCTTCATTGTGGCTAGAATATTACCGCCCAAGCGCTCCTTCTCGTCAATCATCTGTTTCAAACAAGGTTTGCTACCGGTAATCAGATCATCACCCAAGAGGATTGCGAACGGTTCATCACCGACGAAGCTCTTGGCGCACAAAACCGCATGTCCCAGACCCTTGGCCTCCTGCTGTCTAATAAAGTGGATATTGCACAATCCTGCCGGTTTTCGGACCGTAGCCAGTTCGCCGACTTTGTTTCGTTTTTCTAGGATATCTTCCAGTTCATAGGCTTTGTCGAAGTGATCTTCGATGGTCTGCTTATTGCGGCCTGTGATGATCAGCACATCCTCAATACCGGACGCTGCTGCTTCCTCCACGATGTACTGGATCGCCGGTTTATCCACAACAGGGATCATTTCTTTCGGTATGGACTTAGTCGCGGGCAGAAATCTGGTTCCCAGTCCCGCAGCCGGTATAATCGCTTTTCTAATCATCTTATCCTTCCCATCTCTGGTACACGTCCTGATCGATGCCCAAATGGTCCAAGACCCGGCCGACCAGATTGTCCACCAAATCATCTATGCTTTGGGGGTGGTTGTAGAAAGCTGGCATTGCCGGAATGATATCAACACCCATTCTGGCTAAAGTCAGTAGATTATTCAAGTGTATTTCGTTGAACGGGGTCTCCCTTGGTACCAAGATCAAACGTCTCTTCTCCTTAAGCATAACATCGGCGCTTCGTTCCAACAGATTGATGCTCCTGCCGGTCGCGATGCCACTTACTGTTCCCATGCTGGCAGGGATGACAACCATCCCGTCCATGGGAACCGATCCGCTTGCAATGCTCGCTCCAATATGTGCTTCATCATAAAGACGAATGAAAGACGTCTGGAAAAGATTATTCAAGTAACTCTGATCCTCTACCATATTGCCACTCAGGGTCCATTCAAGCTCGTAGTTGATTACTTCCCTACCCGCTTTGGTGATTACAAGATGGACTTCAACCTCGGATAGCAACAGGTATTCAATCAGTTTCTTGGCATAGCAAGAACCGCTGGCACCTGTGATACCGACTACGATTCGTTTCATACTATTTCCTTTCGAGTTCAAACTTGTCGTGCAGAGCCTTCACAGCTTCCTGCACCTCTTCCCTGGCAATGATGCAAGACACTTTGATTTCCGAAGTGGAAATCATCTGGATATTGACATCCGCTTCAGCCAAAGCTTCGAACATACTGGCTGCCACTCCAGGATTGGATTGCATACCGGCACCCACGATGCTAATTTTGGAGACAGTATCGTCAAAAGAAATCCCTTGTGCTTTAAGCACCTCATTCAGCTCTTCCATTACGGTAAGGGCTACCTTGGATTCACTGGTGGAAACGGTAAAAGAGATATCATTGACATCGCCTTTGTGATTGCTCTGAACAATCATATCCACATTGATGTTTTCTTTGGCCAGTCGATTGAATATATTCATGGCAACACCGGGGATGTCAGGTACACCGGCAATGGTGATCTTGGCTACCCTGGTATCGAAAGCTACTCCGTTGACAATTACATTTTTTTCCATCTCTGAAACCTCCCTAACGATGGTTCCCAAACTATCGTTGAAACTCGATCGAACATGAATCTTAACATCGTACTGCTTGGCGTACTCCACTGAACGGGGTTGCAAAACAGCTGCACCCAGGCTGGCCATCTCCAGCATCTCGTCATAAGAGATGAACTCCAGCTTGCGAGCATTAGGTACTACCCGTGGATCTGTTGTGTAAACGCCATCCACATCGGTATAAATTTCACAGACGTCTGCGTCAAGTGCAGCCGCCAAGGCTACCGCCGTAGTGTCCGATCCGCCCCGACCCAAGGTAGTGAGTTCCCCTTCATGGGTAATGCCCTGAAAACCGGCTACAACCAGCATATTGCCCTGGTCAAGCTTCTCTTTCATCCTCTTGGTGTCAATACTGCGGATTTTCCCCTTGCCGAAGAACTCATCCGTCACAATACCGGCCTGACCCCCTGTGAAGGAAATCGCACTATGGCCCATATCTTCCAATGCCATTGCCATAAGAGAGATGGTAACCTGTTCACCAGTCGTCAGGAGCATATCCATTTCCCGTGGTGAAGGATTGGCGCTTATTTCCCTGGCTAGGGCGATCATTTGGTTGGTGCTCCTACCCATGGCAGACACCACCAAAACCACCTGATTACCTTCTTCTTTACAACGAATCGCTTTTCTTGCTACTCTTTTGATGCATTCGGAATCGGCTACCGAAGTACCCCCGAATTTTTGGACAACAATACCCATAAGTCCTCCCGTTAACTCTCCTTTTCTACTCTGATCAGGTTCTCTAAGGCATAGACAGGTTCCAGACCCTTTATCTGTTCAATCGCCTTTTTCAAATTACGATCCTGTACTTTCTCGGTAATCAGGACCAAATCGGCTTTGCCTTCGCAATATTTCTTCTGGATGACAGAATCGATGGACACATCGTTGTCTCCGAACAGACCTGCGATCTGTGCTAAGACACCCGGTCTGTCTGCGACCGTCATGCGGATGAAATACTTATCAAAGGTATCTTCGATACCAATGATTTCTTTCTTCTGATAACAGGAACAATTGTCCCTGGGGCTTACATTCTTTACGATATTCTTGCCTACCTGAAGAATATCTCCTACTACTGCGCTGGCAGTCGGCATTTCTCCGGCCCCCAAGCCTTGGAACATCACATCTCCTACGGCATCACCTTCAACATATACTGCATTGTACACATCGTCCACTTTGGCCAACGGATGATACAGCGGCAGCAACACAGGATGCACCCGGGCCTCCACTTGGCCATTCGTCTCCTGAGCTAGTCCCACCAGCTTGATGGTGCAGTTCAGTTCCTTGGCATATTCTATGTCCCTAGAGGAGATTTTCGTAATACCTTCAACATAAACATCATCCAGTGTAACTCTAGTATTGAAGGCGATGGAAGCTAAAATTGCGATCTTTCTAGCGGCATCCAGTCCCTCGATATCTGCTGTCGGATCGGTTTCTGCATAGCCCTTTTCCTGGGCCAGAGCGAGCACCTCGGAAAAGTCACTTCCATCCTTGTACATCTTGGTCAGGATGAAATTGGTAGTGCCATTTATGATTCCCATCACTTTGTTAATTTTATTACTTGCTAAAGCATTCTTCAAGGGGGAAATTATAGGAATTCCACCAGCCACACTCGCTTCAAACATAAGGTCTACATCATTTTTAGCAGCAGAGGAGAATAATTCTTCCCCAGCCATGGCCATGAGATCCTTATTGGCCGTAACAATATTCTTTTTCTCATTCAAAGCGCGTAAAACGTATTCTTTAGCCAAACCCGTTCCGCCCATTACTTCCACGACAATGTCGATATCCGGATTCTTCAGCACTTCATCCGGATCTGTGGTAAGTATGGTTCTGTCTATGATTTCTGCGCGTTCCTTATCCATATTGGACACCAGGATCTTTTCAACCCTTAGTGGGCGCCCGGTGAAATTTTCATGCTTCTGCTTATTCTGCTGTAACAGTCGAACTACACCTGTGCCTACGGTGCCGCAACCCAGCAGTCCGATGCCTATATGAGCCATATTACTCCTCCTCAATTCCCAGATGTGATTCATTTTTCTTTCTTCTCAACATCAAGTCTAGTACACTCTCCCTGGGATCTTTATCTTCGAACAGTATCTGATAGACTTCGTCCACGATCGGCATTTCCACGTCGTATCGCTCACTCAGACTCTTTGTTATCTTCGCCGCTCTCACGCCTTCAACCACCATGCTGCTCTCATTAAGAATCTCTTTTAGTTTCTTCCTCTGGCCAAGGGCCACACCACATTTCCTGTTTCGTGAGTGTCTGCTGTTGCAGGTCACCATTAGGTCACCGATCCCCGCCAATCCGGAAAATGTTTCTTGTTTAGCTCCCATAGCAATTCCCAACCGGGTGATTTCATGCAAGCCACGTGTCACTAGGGCAGCGCTGGAATTATCACCAAAGCCCAGTCCGGCCGTAATACCAGCCGCCAGGGCGATTACGTTCTTGGTCGCCCCTGCTATTTCCACACCGGTCAGATCATGGTTGGTGTAGACACGGAAGCGATCCGTCATAAATAGCTCCTGTACCCGCTTTGCAGCATTCTCATCTTCACTGGCTGCAACAATGGCTGCCGGCATCTGCCGGCCTACTTCTTCCGCATGTGTAGGTCCAGACAAAGTGCAAAATGCATCTTTTTCATCCAGAATTAAGGCCGCTTCCTGTGACAGGCGGTTTCCTGTAATCTCATCGAAACCTTTAGCGACATTTACTATAAGAAGCCCCTTGTCGAATTTGGCCTTCTCCTTGATCTCCCGGATGGTATCCAGGACAACATGTGAAGGAACTGCTACGACATAGATGTCAGCATCTGCAATGTCATCCCAATTGGCAGTGATCTCCACAGCCTCAGGAATCTTCACACCTGAAAGATAGGTTTTGTTCTCTCTAAATTCGTGCATATAGGATGCCTTGGTGGCATTCCTGGCAAAAAGCCGTACCGGTGTTCCCTTGCCAGCCAAAAGTACCGCAAGCGCCGTACCCCAACTGCCTGCGCCAACAATGGCGACCTTATCCATTACTTATCACCCTTTTTGCCACGTACGATGATTCTAACCGGTGTGCCTTCAAAGCCGATGGCCTCCCTAAATTTGTTTTCAATATGACGTCGATATGAGAAGTGCATCAGCTCAATATCATTGACAAAAAGAATGAATGTCGGGGGTTTGATCCTGGCTTGGGTTCCATAAGATATTTTCAGGGATTTGCCTTTGTCGCTCGGTGGTGGATTGAGCATCACAATCTCCCTTAGGAGTTGGTTGATGACACTCGTACCTATGCGTTTGGTCGTTTCCGCATAGACATGCTTCACTTCATCAATGATTTTTTGCACCCGCTGACCGGTCATAGCCGAAATGTAAAGAACCGGAGCATAGCGCAGAAAACCCAGTTCCTCGCGCAATGTTTCGGTGTATTCCTTCATGGTGTTGGTTTTCTTGGCGACCAGGTCCCATTTATTGACCAGAATCACCGCCGCCTTGCCCTCTTCGTGAGCATATCCGGCAATTCGTTTGTCCTGTTCGCTGATCCCCTCTGGGGCATCAATCATCATCAGGACTACATCCGCCCTATCTACAGCGCGGAATGAACGAATAACACTATATTTCTCCAATACATCGTCGATACGGGCTCTGCGTCTGATTCCAGCGGTATCGATGAGCAAAAATTTCTGTCCAGCTACTACCACATGCGTGTCAATCGCATCACGGGTCGTCCCCGCGATATCACTGACGATGACCCTCTCTTCTCCCACCATACGGTTAACCAGAGAGGATTTTCCTACGTTAGGCTTCCCGATGACGGCAATCTTGATGCAGTCTTCATCCTCGTCGGTATCTAGGTCCGTGGGGAAACTGTCGGCAATCGCATCCAGCAGATCACCCATGTTGGTACCGTGAATGGCAGATATGGGTATAGGTGTACCTAGGCCCAATCCGAAAAATTCATAGACATCGTCCATGCAGAAATTATCTGTCTTGTTTGCCGCTATGACGACTGGCTTACCGGTCCTGCGCAGAATGGCAGCTACTTCGCTGTCCGCAGTGGTAATACCTGCCTGCGTGTCCACAACGAACAGGATTACATCCGCTTCTTCTACGGCGATTTCAGCCTGTTTTTTTACCTGGCTGTAAATATCGTCCGTCTCCCACTGGATACCACCTGTATCGATCAAGATAAAGTGCTGATTCAACCACTCTACATTGTGATACAAACGATCCCTGGTCACACCTGGATAATCCTCAACTATGGCTACCCTAGAGCCTACTATTCTATTAAAAACGGTGGATTTCCCCACATTGGGTCTGCCCACAACTGCTACTATTGGCTTTCTCATACCTCTACCTCTTCCAAAAATTGTCGTGTCTATTCTACCACAAGTTCCCCGAAAAATAACTATTAACGAGAATAAACCCACCAATCGGTGGGTTCGTGCTATTCAACTACTCTTAAAACGACTGGTCTTGCCTGTGGTTGTTCCATAGATACGTAATAGGCTTCTCTGATTCTGTCTGTGGCTGCTTCGATATCTGCGATTTCATTTGTCCACATGAAGGTGCAAAGCACATCCCCAATTTCAACCTTGTCTCCCTCTTTTTTCGCCAGATGAATTCCAGCAGCATGGTCGATATCGTCGCCCTTCCTTTTTCTGCCAGCACCGAGCAGGTTGGAAGCCCGGCCCACTTTCATGGCATCAAGCGCTGTGACCCAGCCGTCTTTTTCAGCCATAATGTCCAATCGGTTGGTCGGCTGTTTCAAGATTGTATAGTCATCGATAACGCTGATATCACCGCCTTGGCGATCAAGCATCTGTTTGAATTTCTCCAGAGCAGAGCCATCCTCCAGCTTTTCTCGTAGAATTTTTCTGGCCTCTTCCGTTGTCTCAGCCTTGCCCCCAATAATCAGCATCTGGCTTCCGAGTGCAAGACAGAGGTTGGTAAGATCAACGGGTCCCCGGTTCTTAAGGGTCTCGATGGCTTCTATCACTTCATTGGCATTGCCGACCTCACGACCCAGCGGTTGGTTCATCTGGGAGATGACGGCTACGGATTTCCCGCCGGCTTTGGCTACCAAGTCTACCATGGTTTCCGCCAGATCCAAGGCTCTTGGTTCAGTCTTCATGAAGGCGCCCTTGCCGACTTTCACATCGAAGACGATGTTCCTGTTGCCAGCAGCCAGTTTCTTACTCACCACACTGGCAGCGATTAGGGCTGTGTTCTCTACCGTAGCGGTTACATCCCGAATGGCATACATCCTCTTGTCCGCAGGTGCTAGGTTACCGGTCTGGGAAATGATTCCCACTTTTATGTCATTGATCTGCTCAATGAATGTCTCCTTATCCAGTTCACACTGGAATCCAGGAATGCTTTCTAATTTATCTATAGTGCCACCGGTATGGCCCAATCCTCTGCCGGACATTTTGGCTACCGGAACACCGGCGCTGGCTACCAATGGACCCAATATCAGACTAACCTTGTCACCCACACCACCGGTGCTATGCTTGTCCACCGGTATACCCTTGATGGATGACAGGTCCAATTTATCACCGGCCTCAACTACCGCCATCGTCAGATGGAACATTTCATCTTCAGTCATATGTTGGAAATAGATGGCCATCGACAACGCCGATATCTGGTAATCCGGAACTTCCCCGCTGGCTACACCTTGTATGAAAAACTCTATCTCTTGCTTGGTCAGACTAAGACCATCTCTTTTCTTTCGAATGATGTCTACTGCTCTCATGTGTACCTCCTCGTATTATCTATATTTATTCATCAATCTCGACTAATCTCTCCAGCGATCTGGGATGAGCCTTGTCATAGACGTCCCGGATGTGTTTCCTGGATACATGGGTATAGATCTGGGTCGTCGATATATCTGCATGTCCCAGCATCTCTTGGACACTTCTCAGGTCGGCACCATTCTCTAGGAGATGGGTCGCAAAAGAGTGTCTCAAGGTATGTGGACTAACATTCTTCTTAATGCCTGCATTCTTGCAATACTTCTTTATCAGGTTCCATACACTCTGCCTGGTTATCAATCTTCCTGAGCGATTCAAGAAAAGATGACTGTCGGCGCCCTTCGCCAGTTCAGTCCTGGCCTGACGCAGATAGTTCTGCAACATGGCGACTGCGATTTCACCCAATGGCACGATGCGCTCTTTATTGCCTTTGCCAATCACCCGCAGATAGCCCTGTTCGAAACTGATACTTCTCGCTTCTAGGGAAATCAACTCACTTACCCGCAATCCAGCGGAGTATAGAAGCTCAAGGATACAGAGATCCCTAAGACCCAGTACAGTTTCCCGCTTCGGCATCCTGAGAAGGAGTTCCGTCTCTTCCTGCGTCAGGAAATCCGGCAAATGCCGTCCCAGTTTGGGTGAGTGGATGCCGCTCATAGGATTCTTCTCCATATAGCGTTCCCGCAACATGAAGTCATAGAAACTCCGCAAGGACGAAATCTTCCTGGCGATGCTATGCGGACGATTCCCGCTTCCCTTCAGCTGATGGACATAGCGCTGCACAGACTCCCGATCTGCCTCATTCGGTTCAATACCATTCTCCAGGAGGTGGGTGCATAGCTGCTTTACATCCCTGCTGTATCCGTCTATGGTATTGTGGCTACAGGCTTTTTCCAGGCTTAGATACTGGATATAGTCTTCAAGATAGTCTCTTTTCATTGATTACACTCCAACGCATCTAGCTTCTACATGAAACACCTATTTCCTGCATAAACAAAAAGAATCAACGTGTGATTCTTTAGTCTTGGTCTTCGGTAAAACTCTCTTCCTGTTTCTGCTGCAATTTTTTTAAATCATCAGCGATTTCTTCTTCACTGACAGACTGCAGTTCAGGTAGCTTATCCAGATTCTCCAACCCGAAATACTCCAGGAATTCGGATGTCGTACCATAGAGAATCGGTCGGCCGGGTGTTTCTTTCCGACCCACTTCATATACCAGGTTTTTTTCCATCAGCCTGGCCAATATGCGGTCAACATTGACGCCCCGGATTCGCTCTACCTCCGCCCTGATAATGGGTTGGCGGTAGGCGATGATGGATAGTGTCTCCAATGCAGCCCGGCTGAGTTTAGATATGTGGGGTTTGAGAATCTTCTCCACTTCATCCGAATACTCATCTTTGGTCACAAACCGGTAACCGTCCGCTACTTTGATGACGCGGATACCATGACTTGTTTTCTCATATTCACTGATCAGTTCATCCAGCAACTTAACTACGTCTTGTTCATCGAGTTCCACGGCTTCCGCCAAATCAGGCAGGGACAATGAATCCACAGAAACGAAAAGTACACATTCCAGTGCCGCTTTTTTGGTTTCGCTAAAGAGCATCCTATCACCTTTCCTCTATGTAAATTAGTTTTATGGGACCGAAATTTTCCGCCTGTCGCACAATCATGGTTTCTTTTCGGATCAGCTCCAGTATGGCCAAGAAATAGATGACCAGTTCGTAGCGTGTGAGCCTAAGTGGCAATACTTCTTTAAAATACATTTCCTTCTTTTGTGAAAGCTCCAGAGCGACTGATTTCATCACATCGCCTATGGTCAGTGACTTGCGCGCGATTTCGTGTACTTCCTCTTCCTCAGGTATACGTTCAAGCACGTCCATGAAGAGATCGGTCAGCTGATCAAAGCTGATATTCTCCAGAGGGTTAACCTGTTCCGACAGTCTCTGGACCAGTTCCTCATCCACCGGTTTTGTGTAAATCCTGGAACTCTTAGTTTCCATATCCTTAAAAACGTCAACCACGGACTTGTACTGCTGGTACTCCAAGAGTCTCTGCACCAGTTCCAATCGTGGGTCTATCTCTTCTTCATCGTCAAATTCATCATGCTTCGGCAGAAGCATCCTGGCCTTGATGGCCAGCAAGGTAGAAGCCGTCACGACAAACTCGCTGGCTACATCAATATCCAGTTCCTTCATCGCTTCGATATATTCCAGGTACTGGTCTGTTATCATGGATATGGGTATATCGTAGATATCCAGCTTGTTCTTGCGAATCAGGTGAAGAAGCAAGTCCAATGGACCTTCGAAAACCTCCAGGGAAATTTGGTACGTCAAAAAAACTCACCTCTTTAGATGTTCATCTGCTTGTGAACGAGCTCCATGGTCTCTTGGGCTCTTTGTTCAGCCCTTTTGTTGCCTTCGCGTATGATATCGTAGACTTTCTGGGGATCATCTGCCAGAGCTTCTCGCTTTTCCCGGATGGGAGCGATCATCTCATCCAGCTTTCCTGCCAGAATCTTCTTACACTTAAAGCAGCCGATTTCCCCCTTGCGGCAGATTTCTTCCAAGCCGGCTACCTCATCTTCATTATAAATCTGTTGGTATTTGAACACGGTACACACTTCCGGATGACCAGGGTCATCCTTGTGGATCCTGGCTGGATCCGTAGTCATCATGCGCACCTTTTCCCAGATCTCATCTTTGCTCGCTGAGATGCTTATCTCATTCTTGTAGCTCTTGGACATCTTTCTTCCGTCAATGCCAGGAAGCAGTTTGGTCTTGCCCAGAAGTCCCTTCGGTTCAGGGAAAATCTGCTCCTTGTACATGAAGTTGAAGCGTCTGGCGATTTCGCGTGTCATCTCTATATGCGGCAGCTGGTCTTCTCCTACCGGTACCGCAGAAGCCTGATACAACAAAATATCTGCACTCTGCAGCAACGGATAACCAAGGAAACCATAGGTCCGTATGTCCTTACCCTTTTCCTTAAAGGAATCAATCTGATCCTTATAGGTAGGAACCCGCTCTAACCAGCTGAGTGGTGTCATCATGGAAAATAACAAAAACAATTCCGCATGCTGCTTAACATTCGACTGAATGAACAGCGCGCATTTTTCCGGATCCAATCCTACGGCGAGCCAGTCGACCACCATGTCGAATATGCTCTGCTCGATGCCCTCGGTCTCATCAAACGATGTCGTAAGGGCGTGCCAGTCTGCTACCATAAAGTAACATTCATATTCATCCTGGAGGTTAATCCAGTTATGCAGTACGCTCAAGTGTCCTATATGTAGTTTGCCAGTCGGGCGCATGCCCGACAGTATTCTTTTCTTTGTCATACTTCCTCCTTAGGCAATGAGTCCGACCATGAAGTCCAGTCCTCTCATGATGGCCATAATTGCCGGGGTCATAATCCTCCCCAGCATACCGCTCAGCAGCAGTAAGATCAGAGCAATATTTCCGTACTGTTGCAACGGTGCCAGTTTGACCACCCACTTGGTAGGCAACAGGCCGAACAGGACTTTACTCCCATCTAGTGGTGGGATGGGTATCAGGTTGAACACCCCAAGCACCACATTGAACCAGATTAGATAGAAGAAGAACTCCCCAAGCCAGCCATTTGCGCCACTGAATGTCCAAATCAGCGCTGAGAAATAGGCCAAGGTCAGGTTCATCGCCGGACCAGCAAGTGAGGTCAGTATCATGCCTTTTCTTCTATTCTTGAAGTACATGGGATTCACCTGCACAGGCTTGGCCCATCCGAAACCCACAATCAGTAGCATCAAGGTACCATAGACATCGAGATGCTTAAGTGGATTAAGACTTAGCCGTCCAGTCCTTGCAGGCGTAGGATCACCTAGAATGCTCGCCATCTTGCCATGAGCGAATTCATGAAAGGTGATCGCCACCAGAATGGCCGGCATCGCTACCAAAAATGCACTGGGATTCCTAAGGAACATTATCTGATCCTTTCCGGTATAATGGCGTTGGCTACCAGGTCTTCAAAACTCTCGCGACGGATGATCAGGTCTGCCTGACCGTCCTTCACCAGAACCACCGCAGGTCTAGTCAGAGAATTGTAATTAGATGACATGGAATAACCGTAGGCGCCGGTGGCCATCATGGCCAGCAAGTCGCCCGCCTGGGCAACGCCCAGTTTTCCGTCAAACATCAACATGTCACCAGACTCACAGCATTTCCCGGCAATATTGACAATTTCTGTTTCAGTATCCAATGCACGGTTAGCAATCATGGCATCATACTTTGCACCATAGAGTGCTGGACGAATATTGTCCGGCATACCGCCGTCCACGGCCACATATTTCCTGTGCCCTGGGATAGCCTTGATGGATCCCACCGTGTACAGATTGGTTCCGGCAGGTCCGACCACGGAACGGCCCGGTTCAATCAAGACTTTAGGCATATTGATGCCAATTTCCTGGCAGACCTCATCCAAGGTGTCAAAAACATTATTAGCGTATTCCTGGATGTCAGCCGGTGTATCCTCTTCGGTATAGTAAATGCCGAAACCGCCACCCAAATCAAGTTCATCGATTACATATTCATAGCGTTCGCTGATTTCCTTGATGAAACTGCACATTACCTCAACGGCATGCTTGTAGCTACTCATCTCAAAAATCTGGGAACCAATGTGACAGTGAATCCCGACCAGTCTCAGGTTATCGTAACCGATCGCTTCACTGACTGCCTCGATGGCCTGTCCGTTGGGCAATGTGAATCCGAATTTGGAATCAATCTGTCCTGTACGGATATATTCATGGGTATGTGCTTCCACACCCGGTGTGATTCTTAGAAGGATGTCAACGACCTTGCCTTGTTCCCCTGCCAATCTGTTGAGCATTTCCATCTCATAGTAGTTATCCACTACGATTCTACCGACACCATGTTCCATGGCCATCAACAGTTCAGACTCAGTTTTGTTGTTTCCGTGGAAATAAACCTTGTCCATTGGGAAATCCGCCTGCATGGCAATGTAGAGTTCCCCGCCAGATACGACATCCAGACCTAGGCCTTCTTGCTTCACGATCTGGCAGATGGCCGGTGTAATGAATGCCTTCGAAGCATACAGCACCATGGCGTTACCGCCGGACTTCTCCACGAAATCCTTGTAGTAGCTCTGGCAAGTATCGCGTACCATCGCCTCATCTATAACCACTAGCGGTGTGCCGAATTCTTCGCGCAAATCCAGTGTGTCCACACCACCAATCTCCAAATGTCCATCTTTATTGATTTTCATTGTTCCATTCAAATTAATCATGTTCTTCTCCTACCTTTGTTCATTCTATTTCTTTACACTCAACGACAAACCATCCCCCAGGGATAGTATAGTGCTGAAAAGATCTTCTCTTTCGAATAAGTCACGATTGAAGTCCGACATATTCCTCTTCGGTCTTTCCCGTTTGGCACTAACGGCAAATAGTACATCATCCGCTATGAATAACCCGCCCGGGGAAAGCTTGTCCGCCAACTTGTGCAGCGTTTCTTTATATGTCCTAGTACCTCCGTCCTGCAAAATCAGGCCGAAAGGTCCCTCAATCTCATCCAACATTTCTTCCGCCATGCCTTGACGAACACTGACCACATCGTCCAGACCGGCTTTTTCCAAATTGCTTCTGGCCTCACGGACCAATCGTTCATGGAATTCTATGGTAATCAGTTTCCCGCCTACCTGTTTCAGTGCCAGTCCCATCCATATGGCAGCATAGCCCATGGAGGTACCGATTTCCAATACCTGTTTTGGCCTGGTGGACAAAATTAGAATATAGAGCAGACGGCCCAGTTCCTTGCCGACCGAGGGACAAACATCGTCCCGCAGCTGTTCGTCCAGAAGGATTTCCTCCTGCAACGGCAGCAAGTGTATCAACATGTTTTCTACATAATTTTCTTTTGGCAATGGCTTCTCAAGCCTTTCTGAAATATCCTTTAAATGATATCATCTTTCACTGTCTGTTTCAAAACTTTATTATTTGCTATTTGAACAGGTGCATCGTTCCCTTGAAGTAGTCATAACCCGAAAATACAGCGGCTACCAATGACGCATAGAAAATCACCATAGCCACAATGCTGAACCAGATCGGTAAGGATATGCCCCATGCCAGCAGCAGCATGATCAACGAGACCATCTGGGTCGATGTTTTGATTTTGCCCCAGATGCTGGCAGCCATGACTAGACCGTCTTTGGCAGCTAGCACCCGTAGACCGGTCACGGCAGTTTCTCTACCCAAGATAATGACGATGGCCCAGGCCGGTAACACGTGTGCTTGCACAAGATAGAGAAAAGCGGCCATGGTCAACAGCTTGTCCGCCAGCGGATCCAGAAATTTACCCAGCGTCGTCACTTCATTGCGTTTTCTGGCCAGGTATCCGTCCAGAAAATCTGTGAAGGAAGCAACTGAGAATACTATCGCCGCCATAATGTTCGGCTCAATTTCCATCAGAATCATGAACAGTGGAATCATGAAAACCCTGGCCATGCTCAATTTATTGGATATGTTCATCTTCAATTTCTCCTATCAGGTCATATTCTGTCGAATCCGTCACACGTACCATTACAAAGTCTCCGACGGTCAATTCTGTCTTAGCGGTGACACTGATGATTCCATCCACATCTGGGGCCATGAATCGAGTTCGGCCGACATACAGTTGTTCGTTGGCCTTCTCCTCGATCAAGACTTCGACCGTTTTCCCTATCCAGCGCTTGAGCCATCCAGCTGTCTCATCCTGCTGCAACCGCATCAGTCGATTGTAACGGTCTTCCTTGATTTCTTCATCAACCTGACCCGTCATGCGGGCTGCCGGTGTACCGTCTTCCTGCGAATAGGTAAACGCACCCACCCAGTTCAGGTCCGCCTCTTGGATGAAGCCCAACAGGTCACCGAATTCTTGCTCACTCTCTTGAGGAAAGCCGGTGATGAATGTGGAGCGTAAGGTCACATCCGGGCAATGGGTACGAATCATGCCAATCAGTTCCAACATCTGCTTTTGGGATTGCTTACGTCCCATTCTCTTAAGGATCGTATCACTGGCATGCTGCAATGGCACATCCAGATAATTGCATATCTTTTCTTCATTGTTAATGGTGTCTATGAGCTCTGCATCAATCGCATCCGGATAGGCGTAAAGAATCCTGATCCAACGGAGACCCTCGATACGGCACAGTTCACTAAGCAAGCTGCTCAGGTTCGTATCTCCTGCCAGGTCTTTTCCATAGGCAGTAGTATCTTGTGCCACCAGGATGAGTTCCTGGGCACCCTGCTCAACCAAGCTTTTAGCTTCCTGTAACAGGATTTCCTGCTCCCTGCTTACAAACGGTCCCTTGATGGACGGTATGGCGCAGTATGTGCAACAGGTATCGCAGCCATCAGCTATTTTCAGATACGCCGTACGACCATCCGCAGAACGGGGATATCTTTCATCGGATTCCAGATGCTCATGATGGTTCGTTTCAGCCTGGTCATCCTCTAAGGAGTCAATACGCTCAAGAATCTCCTGCAGGCTGTATACTCCAAAAAAAGCATCCACCTCTGGGATGGACTCTCTCAGTTCTTCTTCATATTTTTGTGACAGGCAGCCATGGACAATGACCTTGAGCCCTTTACTATCTTCCTTGGCAGCAACTAGCTCTAGAATTGCCTGTATAGATTCTTCCTTGGCGGGTAGAATGAAACCGCAAGTATTAATCACAGCCCAATCCGCAACCTCCAAGTTGTCAGTCAAACTCCAGCCCTTCTGAGCAATCAGTCCTTTTAAAGCGGAAGTATCAGCTGTATTCTTGTCACATCCCAACGTTCTTACGTATATTTTCTTCTGCATATTACTCCTTCAGGAAATCCTTGTATAGCACTTGGCCCGGTTCCCCTTTAAATCCCGTATCCACTCCGTCTTGTAATATGGATACCACGCCGGAATCACCCAATGTCAACTGCACCAGCTCGTTTCCGAAAAAACGCACCACATCACCGGCTTTGAGTGTTGTCGAATACTCTTCAACCCCGTCAACGCTTACACTGATCCAGCACTGGCTATCTGCTTCCTTAGAAATCTGCAACATGATGTCCAGTCCGTCCTCAATATAGACCGGGCTGATGTACTTGTATTCATATTCCTGATACACATCAGTCGGGGATTCATCTTCCACTACAGGTTCAGGTTCCAGTACAGGTTCAGGTATTTCATTCTCCGCCTGCTCCATCGGTATGAACTCTTCCGGTGCTTCTTCCCCCGCTCCTAGCCAGGTTGCACCGAAATAGACCGCTGCAGCCAACACAATCAAAAGCATGATTGCCGCCAATGCACGTCTTGGTGTGTTCATCTGATCCGCTTTCACAGAACCATGCGACCGATTGGAAGGTAATGGCTTCGCTTTTGTCTTTTTCTTTTGTTTCGGTTTTGGTTTAGGCTCTTCCTGATTCATTGAAACCGCCTGCCCCTCTTCCTCTACTGGATTCAACAACTCTTGGAAGAGTGCCAGTACCTCATCGGCCTCCAGACCATAGAGCCTGGCCAGATTTCTGAGAAATCCTTTGATAAAAACTTCCTGAGGCAATCCTTCAAGCGAATTATCTTCCAGATTCTCAATGTAGCTGTTCCGAATCTTGGTTCTGGTGGCCACATCTTCGACCGAAAGACCTCTGTTTTCTCTTGCGCTTCTTAAAAGTTCCCCTAACGTGCTCATCTTACTCTCCTTCATGCAACAACTGTTGAATATATTCTGCGGCTTCTCCCACATCCGCCGAACAGACCGAATCGAAATATTCGTCTGAAGGCTCTGATGGGTGATTATACAACGGGTCGTAATATTTGACGAGTAATTCTTCCACTACTGGTTGGTAGTCTTCCGCTTCTATTGCTTCTATGTAGCGCTCCACCTTCTGTTTTCCAATACGCCTTCCCAGGAAGCCCACAGCTTGGACCAATTCCTCTTTGGACTGCTTTTTAGTATATTCTTCGATGATGCGCTTGGCACGATTTCCCACCGAATCATAGACCAGTATCTTATTGGATGCCAACAAATGGGCAAACACTTTTTTGGGAATGAACAGTCTGCCGATTTTGCTGCTTTCACCTTCAATAACAGTAGGAGCATCTATCGGTATCTGTTGCAGTTTTTTCAGTAGCACAGAATCGAAGTGCTTCTGACTCGGTTGTCCACCCAAACCGACAGAACCGAATACTGATCCCCGGTGGTTAGCATATCCTTCCAAGTCCAAGGTGTACACACCCTGCTCCTCAAGCATTTTTATAATTTCTGTTTTGCCTGTGCCGGTCAATCCATACAGGCTGTAAAACGGGGGTAAGGGCATATGCTCCAGTTCATGCATCACATATTTCCTGTACTCCTTATAACCGCCGACAAGTCTCTTGGCCTCAATACCGGCCGCAGCAGACAACTCTGCCATGCTTCTACTTCTCAAGCCACCCCGCCAGCAATAGAGTACTACTTGACCCTGCATCGCCAAGGCGCGCAACTGTTGCAGTTTACCACCAAGTACAGGGAGAACCATCTCAACACCTTTTTGGCTGGCGCTCTCTTTGCCCTCCTGTTTGTACAAGGTACCTACGATTTTTCTTTGGTCATCGTCCAAAATGGGCAGGTTCACCGATTCCGGTATGTGATCTTCCATATATTCTTTCGGGGAACGTACATCCACATAAATAGCATCCTTAATTGCGAGTGATTCCCCATAAGTTATGTCTCTGTCCATTTACTCCTCGTCTTCTTGGTTAAAAGTGCGGTGGAATTCATCCCAACCCACCAGTACCTGTCTGGCCTTTGATCCCTGGTAGGCACCTACGATATTCCGGTCTTCCAGCTGATCTATCATACGGGCTGCCCGGGTGTAACCGATCTTAAGTCTTCTTTGTAGCATGGATATCGAAGCCTGACCCGACTCGATTACCAATGCTCCAGCTTCCATCAGCAACTCATCGTATTCCTCAACCGAACCAGTTGTCTCGGTTTCCTGTTGGTCGAGCATCTCGATGCCCTGCATATACTCCGGTTTCCCTTGGTCTTTCAGGAAGCCCACCACTTTGTAAACTTCGTTTTCAGTGATGTTGGCACCTTGTACCCGTCTGGGTTTATTCAGCCCTACCGGTGAAAAGAGCATATCACCTCGTCCAAGAAGCTTTTCAGCTCCTGCGCCATCCAGGATAGTACGAGAGTCTACTTGGGAACTGACAGCAAAAGCGATCCGACTCGGTACGTTGGCCTTAATCAGACCGGTGATGACATTAACCGATGGACGCTGGGTAGCGATTACCAGGTGCATGCCGGCAGCCCTTGCCATCTGAGCCAAGCGGCAAATCGAATCCTCAACGTCTGCTGGGGAAACCATCATCAGGTCGGCCAACTCGTCGATCAGAATTACGATATAAGGAAGCTTGCCATCGCTAGGTTGGCCGCTCCTCTTTTCTTCCAACATCTTCCTATTATAGCCATAGATATCCTTTACGCCTTCTTTGGCAAACATTGAATATCTATTTTCCATTTCAGCAGTCATCCACTTCAGCGCGGTTGCTGCCTTCTTAGGCTCGGTAATTACCGGTGCTACCAGGTGTGGTATCTCGTTATAGTTGTTGAGCTCGACTTTCTTGGGATCGACCATCAGGAATTTCATCTCATCAGGCCGGTATTTGTACAGCAGGCTGCAGATCAGCGTATTCATGCAGACCGATTTACCCGAACCGGTAGCTCCGGCAATCAGAAGGTGTGGCATCTTGGCCAGGTCCGCAAAAACGGTTTGTCCGGCGATGTCTTTGCCCAACGCTACGGTCAGGTTGCCCTTCTGGTTCATGAAGGCGTTTTCACCCAGGATCTCCCGGATGGTAACTTCGCGGACCGTCTGGTTCGGCACTTCTATACCGATGGCTGCTTTTCCAGGTATCGGCGCTTCGATGCGGATATTGGGTGCTGCTAGACTTAGTGCAATATCGTCTGATAGACGCAGTATCTTACTGACCTTGATGCCTGGAGCCAATTTGGCCTCATAGCGGGTGATGGTCGGTCCGATACTGATTTGATCGATTTTTAGTTTGACGCCGAAACTCTCCAATGTGTGTTCCAGAAGCTGGGCTGTATCCTGCACTTCCTTCTCGCTTTGCACACGATTATGGTCACGAACGTTCCGCAGCAGATTCAATGGTGGATATTTCCACTCTTTGATGCTTTCCACATCTGGTTTATCTGCCTTAAGAGAAATCTCCATCTGTTCTTCAAGACGTTCGTCTTCATGGTCCTTCAGTTCAGCTGCGCTAGCGGCCCGCTCCGTCTTTTCTTTCTTTGCGGATTTCTTGCCGATATTCTCATCCATCAGAATATCTTTCACGCTTTCATAACTGTTTTCATCAAATTCTGCTGAATGTTTGATCACAGGACCTTTTGGATTCGGTAACGGTTGAGGCTTACCGGTCTTTACATCAGATTTTCTTGCATCTTTCTTGGACGCGGCTTGCTTCTTCGCCTTGATCTTTCTGCGTTTTTCCAGAAAGTTCTTGAAGGTGTTGCTCACCATACCGCCCTGGAAACCTTCCAGGAACATCAGAACACCTGCCAACAATATGGCCGCCAAAAGGATGTATGATCCAACCCGTCCCAATATCTGGTAGAAAACCCAGGAGATACCCATGCCGAGCACTCCTCCGCCTTGCCCCTGCAATCCCAGGTTTACACTCTCCATGAATTGCAGATTCATCACTGAATCGACACTGAAGATTCCGAGTACGCTCAGTAGCAACAAGAAAAATCCCACTACATTGGTCTTCAGATTGTTTTCCCTATATCCTACGAGAAACAACAAGCCAAGTAGCAGGCCTACACTGGGAACAATAATTCCCGCCTTACCAAAAATACCCATCAGTGTTCGGGAGAAGAAACCACCGGCTAAACCGATTTGTTCCTGGTTTCCAGTCCCGTTCTGTGTCAGTACGATGCTCACCAGCAGAAAACTGCTGATGGCAAGAAAGGATATACCCACCAAACGTCTCTTAATGATGCTTGTGTCTTTTGTGTCGTTCTTACGTTTAGTCAATCTCGCTCCCCTTATCCCAAACCATGTACCCTGGACGGTCATGCTTGAAACCGCTATTCAGCAAATCCTCTTCCTCATGAGAGGCCCCTTTCAGGATGATGCGCTGCACATCAGAAAAGGCGTCCTTTAAAGACTGCAGGAATTCAATCTTGTAATCCCGCTCCTTACCCTCAACTTTGGCTGTCAGAAGATCCACTTCAACACTTGAACTATCTTCTTTGAAGTAAATATAGGCCAAAGCATAGATCGTGTTCTCTTTGTCTACCAATACATACAGTCTATCGTAGTATAAGTTTTCGTCTTCTATATCTTCCGCGAAGTACTCTCCGTCATTGAACGACGATAAATCTAAATTATAACTTTCCAGTAAAGAAAGTTTTTCTACCTTCATGTTTTGCTCCTCTACAATATATTACCATTTATTATAACAAATATTCATTGTCTTTGCCCCCTATTCTTTGATAATCTATTATAAGAGATAAACAGGGGAGGATTTGAACATGAAAATCGTTTGTATGGGCGACAGCCTGACCAAAGGTTACAAAATTAAGAAGAAAGAAAGTTGGGTGGCTCTGGCCGATGCCAGTTCTGACCACAACTGGATCAACCAAGGTATCCTGGGCGACAGTACAGCCGGGCTGTTGTCGCGTCTGGAACGCGACTGCTTTTCACATGATCCGCAAGCCGCCATTTTTATGGCCGGTACCAACGATCTGATTCAGGGTGTATCCTTGCCGGTCATACAGTCCAATATGGCCTGCATCGTGCATCATTGTCACCATTTCAATGTCTCCCCATATCTTGGAATCCCCATCCTAGCGGATCTTGATTCAGCCACGATTCACTGGGGAAACCATATTGATTTCGAGTCTGTGAACTGCCAATTGCTGGATTACCGCTCCTGGCTATTCCGATTCGGCGAGCAGTTCTCCTGCCCGGTCATCGACTTCCAAAGGGGCTTCAGCGATGCTATCGCAGCGGCCCCGGATAAGAAATGGTATTTAGACGGCCTGCACCCTACCGCCTTGGGGAATGAAATACTGGCAAAAACCCTTCCGAACAAGCTTTACAAAACTTCAAGTTGATGTATCCTAGAGATATGTTTTCAAACAAGAAAAAAGGCTTTTTCAATTGACAAATACACAATCATAAGTATAATGATTTTTTTAGCGCATTCACGCTAGGCAATAGCGAGCAAATATTAATGAAGTAATAGGGAGAGTGAAGCAATGATCAACAAAATGAATGATATGCTGTCATACGATCTTCTGTACTATGTACAGAGTGATCGTTACACAACCGATGAACTCAAGGATCTGTTGCAAAAACATGAAGAAATTAAATTCGTTTCTCTTGTTGGTGTCGATTTGGGAGGAAACGATACGGATGAAAAGATTCCCATTTCCATATTCCTGGAAGATATCGGAGCCTTCCTGTCCGGTGGCGGTGTACAAACTGACGGATCCAGCGTTGTGCTGCCCGGAATCGCCACTCTGAATGACGGAAAAGTTGACCTTATTCCTGATTCAGCTGCCAAATGGTTCGTGGATTACAACTACGGCAACATCGACGCTGCCACCAAAAAACCTATCGGCACACTCAGAATTCCTTCATTCCTGAATCATAATGGAAAACATATCGACTCAAGAAGCATTCTCAAGGCTGCTGTAACCCACTTCAAGCAAGAAATCGTTGCCTTGATCAAAGACAATCCACATGCAGCTGAAGCGCTGCAGCTCAATCCGGAAGATATCGAAGATGTCATCCTTACTTCTGCGACCGAGCTAGAGTTCTGGGTTCAGACCCCCGAGGATGAGGCCAACATCAGTGCCCTATCCGCATCACAGGACATGCAGGAACAATACTGGAAGCGTACCAAAGGACTGGTCCGTACCGCTATGGAACGTTCGCTAACCATGCTGGATAACTATGGCTTGGAAGCAGAGATGGGCCACAAGGAAGTGGGCGGAGTCAAAGCCAAAGTGGACGTTACCGGTAACTTCTCCCACGTGATGGAGCAGTTGGAAATCGACTGGAAGTACGCACCGGCATTACAAGCGGCAGACAACGAACTGATCGCCCGTACCAAGATCAAGGAAGTTTTCCAAAGCCATGGCCTAGACTGTTCATTCAACGCCAAGCCCATCGACGCTGTTGCTGGCAATGGTGAGCATACTCACGTTGGCGTTTCCCTGAAACTAAGCAACGGCAGCTTCCGCAACTTGTTCTCCCCTGTCATGGTGGATGATGACTATATCAACATCTTCGGTTGGGGCGCTCTGATGGGACTTCTCAAGAACTACGAAGTATCCAATCCCTTTATCAGTGGCAGCAACGACGCACTGGACAGACTGCAACCGGGATTCGAAGCTCCGATCTGCATCGTGGGATCCATCGGCCATACGCTCAAAACTCCCTCCCGAAACCGCACCGTACTGGTCGGACTGATCCGGGATATGGAGAATCCGCTGGCTACCCGATTCGAGGTCCGTTCTCCGAATCCGCACAGCAATACCTATCTGACCATTGCGGCCTTGTACCAATCAGCCTTGGACGGCATCAAAGCAGCTGTAGAGTCAGGTCTCAGCACCAAGGATCTGGAGAATGCCTTCAACAAAAAGGCTGGAGAAAAAGTCTTCTATCTAGAGAAGGACCGCGAATACCGTAGCGAAGAGGATGTATTCGAAGAATTCAATCTGGAACAGCGCACGGCATTATTCGGACACCACCCGGCTACAGTATGGGAAAACATCAAAGGCTTCAAGCTATATCCTGATAAGGTCGCTGCTCTGAAGCAAGGCGGCGTTTTCACTGATTCTATACTGGAATCTTATAGTCTGGGTAGTATCGTCAAATGGACCACGGAAATCCTAGCAAAAATCATCCCCAATATGGCCAATAGCGCCAAGTACATCGTTAAACGCCATGATGATCAGACCGGCAACGAACTGGATGAGACCCGCTGGATTGAAATCCTGGAGCTAAAGAACAGATTATTCAAGGACACCATGGACGAGGTTTCCTTACTGAGCCAGATGCGCCAAGCCATTGCCAACAAGGATTACGTGCTTGTTTCCGAACTGCAGAGCACGATTAAAAATGAATTTTCTAAATTAAAAGACTTGTATACCCAATACAAACGGAATATAATCTAAAGCAGTAAGAATATCGTATTACCGAAAGGAGGATCGACCATGTACTTTATTACAGATTCTTGTGTATCCTGCGGCGTTTGTGTTGACGAGTGCCCAGTTGAATGCATTAGCGAAGGCGATGACAAATATGTTATTGACCAAGATAGTTGTATCGAATGTGGCTCCTGCCAGGCAGCTTGCCCCAGCGATGCTATCGTAGAAAAAGAGTAGTTCGAAAAGACCTGCATATGCAGGTCTTTTTTTTGTCCAACTACCCAACGTACATATATTTTTTGCCTTTCAGCCGCCATATATCTATAATAAAAGGTGCATGGAGGTGACACTGTCGATGAAAGCCCTAGCCAAAGCAACTCACTGGTTTCTAATTATCACAATAATG
>DAOUPV010000044.1 GCA_030625965.1 Clostridia bacterium | reverse complement strand
TTGAAACAAAATACGAATTAGACCATAGCGTTGGAAACTTAGTCGTTAGCGTTGGAAACTCCTTACGGAGTATTCTGGATGTTTTGCCTTTAATGCTTTTTACCAGTCTGTGAATGCCAAACTGCGGATCTATTTCTACTAGCAAATGCACAAGATCTGGCATAATTCCCAGTTCACTCAGGTCCGCTTGGCGCTCTTCGCACGTCAATTGAATTAATTCTTTAAGAGCCGTTCCACGTTGCCCACTAAAACCTTTCAGCGGTATTTGGGACGCCAAACTACATGATAATTTCATGAATATACTACATTGCTATTCGACTTATATTTTGTACTCATATTGGTATTATACCGTGTCGTGTATTTAATGCAAGTTGGCTTGCAAAAGTTTAACACCTTATATCCCCATAGCTGAAGCTAGGGGCTTTACGGTGCATTTTGGTAATGTATGTCTTTCTTAGGAGTAATGTTATGAAGAAGATCGTGATAACCAACTTCGCTAGGACCTGGATCGCAATACTGGTTACTTTTGGACTGTTATCAGTAGTACTCTATCTGATAAATGACTCCAAACTGTACAGGGCATTTCCCGTGGTCATCATATTGTTGATTATCTTTAGAGTCTTTCATTCCGAGAGATGAAAACAAGGAATAAGATCTGATTAAGTAGTGATAGCCGAACGGTAGGATTGATAGAACTTCAATGCGATACAGATGCATTGGGATTCAGACGATGATAACAAGGGAAAATAGGATATGAGATGACAAAGGAGCCTTCTTCAAGGCTCCTTTTGTGGTCTATATTCAATTCTAATAATGATTGTTATTTGTTCTTCGGGTATGCTGGTAAGATTTCTTGCTTACATGCTCTACGGTAATCCGAGTCCATCATGACTAGGTCGTAGATCAGCGGATCATTCAGAAGCATGGCCCAGCTACGGTATAGGTTGTGCAACCACTGCTCGGAGAAGGATTCCAAGTATCTGGGATCTTCGATCAGGGGACAGCGGTAGCTGGTTTCGAGTGTTTCCAGTACCAGTATGAATCGACCGTCCGTGGTGATGTGCGGTGCGACCGGGTAGGTCCGGCATTGCATGGGGCGCTTGGAACGGTCACAGTTGCCGTTGCAGCTTAGGAAATAGACCGGCTCTTCCCAGGAATCCGGGAATCCGGGATCATCCGAATCCTGTGTCTCCCATTCCAACCAATCCTCTTCCCGGGTGAACATGCTTTCCTCGCCGGGGAGTAGATATATGCCATATGCATCGGTATCTGAGCAGCATATGCCATTGCATAGTTGTCCACAGTCACAGGCCAGCGGACTGTCTTCACTGGTCCATTCATAGATTTGTTCGAAATCCTTCTTGGAAAATCTTGGCTTCATGGCTATTTCCAGAGTACCGAGAAGAACTCGGGATTTTCGACGAAAGTCTCATACAGACTGCCTTTGAACTGCAGTGGATTGTTCGCATACGGTGAGGTCTGAATTTCCAGACCGATGGCTCTTTCATAGCTGGGGTTGAGGATATATTCCTGCTGTCCCTCATCGTCTTTGGTCAGGTAATAGAGACTGCCCTTATTTTCTGCGAAAGGTTGATAGTCTTTTTCGGAATTCTTTTTGATCAGGGAGGCAATGAGTATAGGTTGATCGCCAGTGTTGATCGTAGAGTGGCCGAATCCGTTCTTGATGAATATGTGGTCACCTTTTACAAAGGGAACCGCGATCACTTCCTGTGCTTGGTCAATGACCCGGTGTTTTTGCAACAGGAACACACCTTCACCTTCCAGAACCTCGTGGATTTCTGGATAGGTCTCCTCAGTCAGCTCGTCTTCGATATGGAAATGAGGGATGGTTTTTAGGTACTCATGGCCGATCATACCTGGCCGAATCAGCTTCAGGTTGTAGTTCAGTTCATATTTCTTGAAAAGGGCTTCGTCCTTTTCCCAGTAGTTTCTTTCGTAAAAGGCATACAGTAGGGGATTTTCCTCCATACTGGCATCCAGATAGTACTCCCTAGCTGCGTTTAAATAGAATAGCTTGGGTTCTCTATGTACAACATTGTCTTCAAACCGCAATAAGCCTTTCGTGTCTATTGTCACCGCTTCGTCGTAGAACATGGTAACCTCCTAGTATTTGCCTTAGCAACAATACATTCTAAAGTATGTTGAGCTTTGCGTCAAGATTTGACAATATTAAATCGCGGTTAAAATATATCCTTATTCGCAGAAACCAATTGGCATTAACTAATAATGCAAATACACTTGCTGACGACAGGTTTGTGTGGATGATTCGGAGGAACAGCCGAGGGAGCTGAAATGACCACCTGGGCGCGCATCCAGGAAGAAGGCAAGATTGTCGTTGGCCTCGACGATACTTTTGCACCGATGGGTTAGTGTGAGGAAGGAACCAATGACCTGATAGGTTTCGATATTGACATGGGTGCAGAGATGGCCACCTGCAAGGGTGAGTCGTTTGAATGGCTACCCACTGAGTTGAAGGGTGTTACTGGTACCCTAAATACCAAGAAATTTAATTTTATTTGATGGAGTTTCACTTCTCCCGAGGAAAAGAGGACAGCAGAATTCCTAGGTTCGATTCTATAGCCCCCAAATAATAGTATACAGGCGCAACCCGGAAGAACTTTTCCGGGTTATTTTTTAGATATTACACCTATTTTGGTGGCTAAAAGTGGGGCGCAGGCCGGGTTTTTATGGTAGTATAGGATTAATCTATTCATAATAGGGAGGGGAGCATTTTGGATAATTACTGGAATCAAAAATACGAAGTGATGGAGCGTGGAGAACTGGAAACCTTGCAGTTGGAACGGTTGCAAAAGACCGTTGAACGCTGCTACCACGATGTACCGCATTATCGGAAGAAATTTCAAGAGGCGGGCATAGACCCAAGCGACATCCAGTCGCTGGATGATATTAGGAAACTACCGTTTACGGTCAAAACAGACTTACGGGACAACTACCCGTATGGCATGTTCGCCGTACCCATGAGTGAAATCGTTCGGATCCATTCTTCTTCGGGAACCACCGGAAAACCGACAGTAGTGGGTTACAACAGACATGACCTGAATGTCTGGAGCGAGCTGATGGCCAGAAGCCTGGCCTGCGCCGGAGCGACCAAGGATGACGTGATCCATAACGCTTATGGTTACGGACTGTTCACCGGCGGTCTGGGTGTGCATTACGGTTCGGAAAAACTGGGCGCATCTGTAATCCCCATTTCCGGAGGTAACTCCAAGAAACAGATTATGATTATGCAGGACTATGGTAGCACGGTTCTTTGCTGTACACCATCCTATGCACTCAATCTGGCGGAAGTGATGGAAGAGATGGGCGTCGCACCGACAGACCTGAAACTGAAAGTGGGCATCTTCGGAGCAGAACCATGGTCCAACGAGATGCGCAACCAGATCGAGAAGGTGTTGGGCATCAAGGCGCTGGACATCTACGGATTGTCCGAGATCATCGGACCTGGCGTCGGTATGGAATGTCCTTACAAGAAAGGCTTGCATATCTGGGAGGACCACTTCCTGATCGAAATCGTGGACTCGGAAACATTGGAGCCCGTAGCGGAAGGCGAGAAGGGCGAGCTGGTCATCACCTCACTGACCAAAGAGGCGCTTCCCATGATCCGTTACCGCACCAGGGACATCACCACGGCGCATTACGAGAAATGTGAATGCGGCAGGACCCATGTGCGTGTAGACCGCATCAGCGGACGAAGTGATGACATGCTGATCATTAGAGGCGTAAATGTATTCCCGAGCCAGATTGAGAGCGCACTGCTTAATATCGGCCAGGTTGAACCGCACTATCTGATCATCGTGGACCGCATCGGAAATCTGGATACCATTGAAGTTCAGGTGGAAGTCAACCAAGAGTTGTTCACTGACGATGTCAAGGGTCTGGAAACCTTGGGGAAATGGATCAAGAATTCGATTGAAAGTACTTTGGGTATCTCGGTCAGTGTTCGTCTGGTTGAACCAAAAACCCTCGAACGGAGTATGGGAAAAGCCAAGCGCGTGATTGACAAGAGAAAAAAATAAGGAGTGAGCGCATATGAAAATTGTACAAATTTCAGTCTTTATTGAAAACAAACCGGGCAGACTGTCTGCCGTATCCAGCATCCTGGCGGAAAACGATATCAATATCCGTGCTTTGTCTATTGCAGACACCTCGGATTTCGGTATTTTACGCCTGATTGTGGACAAGCCGGAAGAGGCCTATGCCAAGCTGAAGGAAAAGGGACTGACCGCAAGCATCACCAATGTGCTCAGCGTGAGAATGCCTGACAAACCAGGTGGTTTGGCTAACGTCCTGAAAGTATTGAACGAGAACGAAATCAATGTGGAGTACATGTATGCTTTCGTAAGCAAGGCTTCAGATGACGCTCTTGTGGTCTTCAAAGTGGAGAACATTGAGGATGCAGAAGTGAAGCTACAGGGTACAGGCATCGACATTTTGACCAAAGACGAAGTATATAAGCTATAGGAGGAGACATGAGTAAGAATTTTAACACGAAAGCCCGCGTGGCTTTACAGGATATCAAACCGTATACACCGGGAAAACCCATTGAGGAAGTAAAGAGGGAACTCGGCATCGACGACGTTATCAAATTGGCATCCAACGAGAATCCGATTGGACCATCCAAGAAGGCAGTCGAGAAGATGAAAGATGCCATAGAGAAAGTGAATCTCTATCCGGACGGTACCTGTTTCTACCTGAAACAAGAAATCGCCAAAGCCAAAGGGGTCGACAATTCCCAGATAATCGTGGGTAACGGTTCAGATGAGATCATCAAGCTGTTGGCTGAAGCATTTATTGAACCGGGAGAAAACGCCATCATGGCAGACCCCAGTTTTTCGGAATACGATTTCGCGGTTACTCTGATGGGTGGATCGCTGAAGAAAATTCCACTGACGGATACTTTCACACATGATTTGGACGCCATGCTGGCGGCCATCGATGATAAGACCAAGATGATTTTCATCTGCAATCCCAACAACCCGACCGGCACCATTGTGAACAAGGAACAGGTTGACGCCTTCATGAGCAAAGTGCCTGATGATGTAATCGTGATCTTTGATGAAGCCTACCACGAGTATGCTGTGTCAGAGGATTACCCACACGGATTGGATTACGTGAAAGATGGCTGGGCGAATGTTGTGGTTATGTACACCTTCTCCAAGATCTATGGTCTGGCAGGACTCAGAGTAGGTTACTCCATTGCATCAGAGCCGCTGTTGTCTTGGGTGTACCGGACACGTGAGCCGTTCAACGTGAATGCCGTGGCCCAGGCAGGTGCCATCGGAGCCATACATGATGATGAGCACTTGGAGATGAGCCGTAAGGTCAACAATGAGGGCGCCGAGTATATCTATGGTGAACTGGCGGATATGGGACTTCCATACGTCAAGACCAATACCAACTTCATCTGGATCAACATCAATCAGGATTGTGTTCCGGTGTTCGACAAGATGATGAAAAAGGGTGTAATCATAAGGACCGGTAACGTCTTCGGATATCAGAACTACATCCGAGTGACCGTGGGCACCATGGATGAAAACAAGCGTTTCATCCAAACCTTGAGAGAAGTATTGTAAGAGTCAGTTATAGGAGCCTACATCTGTAGGCTCTTTTTCTTTTTTTGAAGGATTATCTTCTTTCTTTCGGACTCCATTTGGTTTATTCTTATAAGAGAAAACATCGAGAAATGTGATAGACAGATATGACTGCTGGGAGGTACAGAATGCTACGAAGAAAGCTGCAATGGATTACTATTATGGTGTGTTTGTTACTTGCGATTTCAGCCCAGACCGTTTGGGCCAGAGATGTGCAGTATGTGACGCTGACCCTGGATGACCAACCCTTGTCGATGGATGTGAAACCATTCATCGATGAAAATCAACGTACCATCGTACCGATCAGTTTTGTCAGCACTTCCATGGGGTATGACGTCCTCTGGCATGCGGCTGAAAAGAGGGTTTCCGTAAGCGGCAACAATACGGACATAGAGTTGGAAATTGGATCCAAAGAAACACTCGTTAATGATGAGCGTGTGATGATCGATACGGAAGCTGTGATCGTGGAAGGCAGAACCATGGTGCCACTCCGGTTTGTGATGGAACAGATGGGGGCCACCGTGGGTTACGAGTCGACAAGCAAGACGGTCATGCTCACCTCACCGGAGCAAAAAGGAACCAAGGTGGTCGACAAGGTCCGCATACAGGTTTCCAGTGTGCTGAACGTACGGAAAGATCCCAGGACGGACCGAGACAATATCATAGGCAAGGCGGAAAACGGAAGTGTGTATTCAGTAGAGGATACGACTGAAGGCTGGTACGAGATTGATTTTAGCGGCCAAAGCGGTTGGGTTTCCTCAGAGTACTGTGTAGTAGAGAAGTACCGGTGGATAGAATCGGATGAGGATGAGGGCCAGAACGAGGACAACACGCCTGCTGAGGAGCCCGAGGATGATAAGGAGATTCCGGTAATCACGGTCAAGAAGGTACAGGTTGACGTATCTTACGGTAGCAGTCTGAATGTCCGGGAAAGAGCGTCACTGAACGCGGATATCCTAGGTAAGGTAGCACGTGGCGACACCTTCCTTTACCTGGGTAAATCGGGTGACTGGTACAAGATCGAGTATGCCAATACCACAGGATACGTGCACGAGGACTACGCAAAGATTATCGAAGTACAGGAAATTGACTACGAGAACATAGAGGCTGAGCACTGCCGGATTAACTCGCCGGTTGTCAATGTTCGTTCCACCCCGGTGATTCTAGAAGACAACAGCAACCGCATCACCCAAGTGCTTTTTGGTAGCACCTACGATATTGTAGACAGTACCGAAGAATGGTATGCTATCATGCTGGAGGATGGTCAAAAAGGTTGGCTGGTTAAACGGGCAGTGGATCTGATTGATGCGTCCGGCAACCTGATCAGCGCAGAAGGAATCGAACTGAGGAGCTTGAGCAAGATCTTCATCGTGGACACAGATGATGTGAACATACGCAAGGGACCGGATAAGGATTTCGACAAGCTGACCAGTGTGGATGAGGGCGCCGTATTCAAGATCATGGGAACCAGCGGGGACTGGTACAAGATATCCCTGCAGGACGGCCGTATCGGATACGTGGCATCCTGGTTGGGAGTGGCCAGAAGTGAGATTCGTTATGCGGACCAGATAGAGGACAGAGAACGCAAGGAACTGGCCGAAATCGAGGATATTGATATTTCGGATGATGAGATCGTGGTAGAAAGTGACGAGGACCTGCTCTACGAGGTGTTCGTGTTGAATGACCCTGCCAGGGCAATGATCCAGTTCTATGATGTCAGTATAGATAAGGATCTGCTGGAGACTGTCCGGGTGGGCGGAGACAGGTTGGAGAAGGTCGAGATTGATTCCTACGGTGAAAGCGGCGTGCGCATGGTACTCCACTTTGACGGTGTGGCCAGTCTGGACGTTACTGGAGACGATAGAAAAGGCCAAGAAGAGGTCACCTTTACAGTCAAGGAGGCACCGCTGGCAGGAAAGACCATCGTCATCGACCCTGGTCATGGCGCCTATAAGGACAACGGCAGATTTGACGTGGGGGCGACCAGTCCCAGCGGCATTTATGAATACATCGTGAATAACGACATCGGTATGGATATCGCCAACCGCCTGATGGCGCTTGGTGCCAATGTGATTCTGACCCATGATGACGGCAAACTGATCAACATGGATCTGGATGACCGGGTGGATTTGGCCAATGATCGTGATGCGGACATCTTTGTCAGCATCCATTCAGACTCTTATCCGGGGAATCCCTCTGCTTGTGGTATGGCGACATACTATTACCATGGCAATGGCAATATTGATGCTAAGATTGACCTGGCGTCAGAAGTGCTGGATAATCTTGCGCTGTACACAGGTCGACCAAACAATGGCATTAAATTGAAGAGCTTCTTCGTTATCAAGAATACGGACATGCCGTCCATTCTTGTGGAAGTGGGCTTCCTCTCCAATGCAGTGGAAGAGCAACTCTTACAGACTTCCTCATTCAGATCTTTGGCTGCCGAGGGAATCGTTAACGGAATACTGACATATTTTGAAAGATAATAGGTAAGGAAAATCACAAACGCGATAAAATAAAAGGCTCGCAGCGATTGATATGCTCCCCTCATGGTAGACAGTTAAAAAACAAAACTGTTTATCATGGGGGGTTATTTATGGGCAGAAATTCGAAGTTCAGTCAGAAGTTTAAACTGAGAATCGCACAGGAATATCTTGAGGGGAATGAATCATCGTTAACACTGGCTAAAAAGTATGGTTGTGGAGACCATAATGTGCGTAGATGGGTAGCACAATATCGAAGCCAAGGGGAGGCAGCTTTTAAACAGCGTCTTCGAAATCAAGTATATACTAAGGAATTCAAGCATATGGTTGACGAGGAATATGGTATCGGGGGATATCAAAATGTGCTTTAGCGAATAAATATAATATTCGCTCAGCATCACAGATAAGGAACTGGATAAACCTGTATAATGGTCATAACACAATCAAGTCTTCCAGGACTTGTGGGGGGATCAATATGACCAAGGGGAGAAAAATAACTTATGAAGAACGAATAGAAATTGTAGAGGATTGTCTGGGAAATGGGCAAGACTATCTCGCTACTGTGGATAAGTACAGAGTATCCTACCAACAAATATACAGCTGGGTGTAAAAATACAATGCAAACGTCGTTGTAGCGTTGAAGGGCTAATAATTTCTATACATTGACTAAATACCTAAAAATAACATATGTGTTTTTTGGTTCATCCTATTTTAGGTGGTAATGAGCCTCTGTGCTGCCCCTTGAGTTAGCACAGAGGCTCATATTTAATTGTAAAAGGATAGTAACATATACCCATAAAACATGCAAGGAGAAAAGGAGCCAAATAAAAATTTTTGCATGAAGAGGGACAATATGTATCCTTCAATTCGGTTGTTGTGAATATCACAGGATGATAAAGAACAAACAGCATGTGATGAATAATTAAATCATATGTTGCTCATTATTGCAGTCGGAGGACACTTCTTGTTGATTCTTCTAAGTGTGCCGATAGTTTTCATTTGTACAACGATGAGCGGCAGTAGAAGAATAAAATATTCAACACTAAAGATGTCAAGGAAACCGCTCTTAATTAGTCCGAAATGTACGAAAAACATGCCGATGACAAAGATTGCGACACCTGGACAGATTAATGAATAACTTCCAACATGGAAATCCTTGCCGTAAATAAATTTGTGGTAATACTCATTCTTTTTCAGGAGTGAGTAGCCTAGAATACCGAAAACCACCTGAATGGATAGCACCACTGTTAACACAACAAAAAACAAAATTGGGTGAATGGGTTTATGAATTAAGTGATGATAGAGCCCAGAGATCAAGCGTACAAAAGTTATCCCAGCCAAGGTCATGATTGGTATTACTATCAGTAAGGTTGGTGCTGATTTACTATCAATTCCATAACGGAAGATGGACTTAAATCCGAGTACCAGCTTTAGACTCATAAGTAATACCGCGAAAGTCATAAAGAAAACTGCAGCGATAAAGGCTAAAATATTAATTGCGGTTATATTGCTCATAGCTGCTGGTGCTGCTAGACCCACAGCGACCATTATGAATGCGAAAGGTGCAATCATTTGATTAAGGTTTCTATTATTCAAATAGTCAAAGTTACCAACTGCCAAGGTATTAAGAAAGTAGTTGATGAATATTTTACTAGCATAAACACCGACAACTAGGAAGCCTAATATGGCAAAGGGTAGAACGCTATCAATGATGGACCAAAGTCCCGGAATAAATAGGGAACCAAGCACAAACAATACGTTTATACCCATGGCTAGTGATAGTGGAATGGCCATTAGGCTGATTTCATCATTGGAGCATCTTAAAGCCTCATATTCTGGTGTTTGACGAAAAGCTTTAAACAAAATTAACTGAATTATCAATTCTCTGAAAAAACTAAAAGCATAAAAGAGAATTACTGCTAGATCAATGGCTACCAGAACAGAAGAAATACTTGATGACATGAGTTCTCGGGAAATATCTGAAAAGCTTGGAATAGGTGTGCCGTGCTTGATCATGAACATCAAGTACATGAAAAATGATATGGATAATCCTCCATTTCCCAAGGCTTTTAAGAACCATGTGGGAGAATAATTGTGAATATTTAGATTGTTATCTGATTGAGTTATCTGCATTGTATTGTGCCTCCTTATACCCCTGGGGGGGTTGTGATAATAATTTATACCACATCTATTCCAGTGTCAAGACTTGAATTGTCATTTTATTGTCATGTTCAAAATAAAATTATCACAAGCATAGGAAATCAAGAAACCTGTGGGGGGTATCGAAAAAAGTCTTTGAATTTAATTGACATATACCCATAATGGGAGTAGGCTCATTAACAAGATTTGAGAGGAGAAAAGTGGATGAACAAATTTGAATTTCTGATAATTGGCGGCGGTCCAGCTGCAATCACGATCTGCAAAAATCTTGCAGGAAAAAAGAGAATTGCTGTAATCAGACCTGAGGATCATTCTATGATCTATTGTGCTATGCCGTATGTCATTGAAGGAATCCTAGAGTTTAAGAAAACTCTGAAAAAGGATGAATTAGTGACGGATACGGGAGCGACTCTGATTAGGGATTTTGTGATGAATGTGGATTTCGATAATAAGATTGTGTTTACAAAAGCAGAAAAAGAATACCAATACGAGAATTTAATCATCGCTTCGGGTGCAGAGGCGATCTTACCGCATATTGAAGGAATCAGGCTTGATGGTGTCATGACGATGAAAACGGAAGAAGATTTAAGAGAAATCATAAAGCGTGTCGAAGGTGGAGTAAGGCAGGCCGTGGTTGTTGGGGCTGGAGCGATAGGAATTGAGTTAGCACAAGCACTTAATGCAACTGGGTTGGAGACTCATCTTGTGGATATTTTCGATACCATACTGCCCAACATGATGGATCCAGATATGATTATCCCGGTTCAGGAGAAACTAGGTAATGCAGGGGTTAAATTACATCTTGATGAAAGGGTAGCCAGACTTCTAGGCGATTCGTACGTAACTGGGGTTGAATTTGATAACGGGAAACGTGTAGAGCTTGAGCCGAAATCTTTGGTTGTTTTTGCAGTGGGAATGAAGCCTTCTGTTGATTTCCTTAGAGAATCAGCCTTAGCAATCGGGAAAACGGGAATCATTGTTGATGAATACATGAGAACCAATATCGAAGGTGTATATGCAGTTGGTGATTGTTGTGAATTTACAAGTGCAATTAGCGGTGAGGTGGCTTTGGGCAAATTAGCGACGAATGCTGTGCCGATGGCAAGACTACTAGCGAAAAATATTTTAGGACAGAACAGACAATATGATGGATTCTATAATGGGGCAGCAACTAAGGTCTCGGATTATTTTGTAGGGAGTACTGGATTGACGGAGCGAGCTGCAAAGGAACGAGGATTTGATTATGTTGTAGGCAAAGCAAAAATGACAACAGCGTTTCCGATTATGCCGTTTGCTAAAGAAATCGAAATCAAACTTCTGGTTGATTCTACATCAGAAATGATTATTGGCGGTCAAGTCGTCAGCGGGGAACCGGCAACTGATAAAGTCGACCAGATAACGATGGCTATGCAATATGACATTCCCATCCGAAGGATGGCTCAAATGAGTTATTCATCACAGCCATATCAGTCGTTCTTCCCTGCAAACAATTTACTGGTACAAGCAGCAGAAAACATTATCTCAAAATTGGATCAATAGTCTCGACATGAGTTGTAGTCACGTATTGAAAACCCACTTGAGAAACCACTAAGTTAGGTGAACGTCTCTTGGCTTCGATAGTTGGATCAGTAATGGAGGATAGCTGTCGAAAAATGAAAACACTGATTCTACTGAAATAAGAACTGATGCGAAAGAAAGAATCCAGTTTTGTGTTTGTTTGGAATGCGGGAATATATATAGGGAGCTTTTTTCGAATATTTGTGATGATATTTTATGTGTCAGATGCGGAGGCAAAATGGAGATGCAGTATATGGAATTCAATAACGACATACCTTTAGTAAATGAAGATAAATGTATGGGATGTGGGCGTTGTGAATATACTTGGCCAACTATTACAATTAAGATGTTGAATCTAAAAGCTGAAATTGATCCATTAGCCTGACTCGGTTGTTGAAGATGTGTACCCCCTTTGCTTAGTACAAGCAATCATATAAGTTAAGAGCGCGGAAAGCTGGAATCATGAATCTTCTAATTCATAAAGATAGTGGTTTTGTGTTGCTGACAATCTCCCATTCATCATCCCAGGTATGTAGCTGGTATCTCTGTTGGCGATACAATTTTTAGTAAAAAGAATAAATCTGCAATGAATTGTAGTTGGTTTGAATTCGTACAAGTAGAATCTGATCCTGTGGTATAAATGTGATTGGCCATTAGGGTTTAGTGATAATTTGGCTATGCTAATCCTTTCTATTGGTCGAGATTTAGTGGTATAAATTCGGTGCAAACTGGCTTTGGAATATTTAGTGATATTGTGCTAATATGCTACTGAATATTCTAAAATCCTCTATATTAAAGGGATTACAATGCTTGGATTTTCGGAAATTTAGATTTGTAAACAGCTGACTAGGGGAGCTATAAGTATATTAGTGAAGTGGGCAAAAGGTGGGCTGAATTCTACAGAACGTGGCATAACCTTATTTCTGAGAAACCCAGCTATTTCAAGCATAACAGCCCCTTGCGTGTTTGATTAGAACGCGAAAAAAGGGAGTTCGACTCCCACCGCTACGTGAACGTGGTTTACATGGAGACGCTATATGGCGAGCTGGCGCTACCACAGAGTTACTGACAGGATTGCCCCTTTTTCGTAAGGGGGCTTTTGTACTATTGAAGCAGGAGGACTCAACTGTAGATTGCAGTTGGGTACTCATGCTTTATTTTTTCATCAAGATAGTATCAGAAGACCCCGCCTCTACAGGTGGCGAGATGAATGATATAAGTGTTCCTAAAAGCTTTTTAAAATTGTCATGGTATGATACGATGAGAACGAATGTTCGACTAGCGAGGAGGTGTGACTGTGAAGCTATCCTGCAAATTGTACATGAGTCTCAGTATCGCACAATTGGCAATGATAGAAGAGCTTTCGTTCCACACGACCAAACTCTATAACATAGCCAATTACGAGTGCAGGATAAATGGGTTCATGTCCTATGTGGAGATGAATGGTTTCTTCAGAAACAACTGGCATAAGATGTACATGCATTCCCATATCTACCAGCAGATACTCAGGGTGTTGGAAAAGGATTGGAAATCCTACTTCAGGGCTTCTGCGGATTACAAGAAGAACCCCCATAAGTACAAGGGGACTCCGGCCCCGCCCAGGTTCAAGAACCATGGCATCAAGAAGAATCAGATCATCTTCACCAAGCCGGCCATCAGGACGGAAGGGAACCTCCTGAATCTGTCCCTGTCTAAAACCATGCAGACCATGTTCGTTGTCATAAGTCTGAATCTTGAATTGCCTATGAAGGCTCAAGAGCATCTGAATATGGACGAATTGCAGCAGATAGGGATATCCTGGGACAGAAGCCGGAAGCAGTGGTACTTCATTGTCATCTACAGTCAGGAGGAAAAGGTAATCGACAGTTCTTTCGTCAATGTCATGGCCATCGACCCGGGCCGTGCTAATCTCTGTGCAATCAGCTTCAGGGACTCTATGGAGCAGTACCTGATTGGCGGAAAGCATCTGAAGTCCAGGAACAGCTACTACAACAAGGAGATAGCCCGGTTGAGCGGAATCAGGATGAAGCAGGTAGACAGCGAGGCGTTCAGGAGGACCAAGCGGATGCTAACCCTTCAGAAGGAGCGGAACGATTATATCCATGATCCATGCATAAGGCCAGCAGGAAGGTTATCTGTCTCGCACTTGAGCATAGAGGACCATTGTCATAGGAGACCTAAAGGACATCAAGCAGAACAACCACATCAAGAGTTTCGTGCAGATCCCTTTGCAGAAACTGGTCAAGATGATTGAGTACAAGGCAGGACTCCTGGGCATCGAAGTCGTGAAGGTGAAAGAGACGTATACGTCAGGTGTCAGTGCCTACGACATGGAACCATTGACCAAGAGATATTATGACAAGAGAAGAAGAATTAGGAGGGGGCTCTTCAGGACCAACGGGGAACATCTGGTAAATAGTGACATCAACGGCGCCCTGAACATCTTGAGGAAATATCTTGGAAACAATGTAATCCCAATACCGATAGAGAGGTTGAGGGATAATGGGTGCTTGGACCATCCAGTAAGAATACAGGTCGCCTAGGCAGGTATTCAGCGGATAAGGCCACCCTTGCAGCAGCGAGGGCGAAAGTCAAACGGCAGACTCCTTACGAAGTCCGTTCCGCTTTAAGCGGGATGGTCAGAATCCCCCACTTCAAATCCCTTTAGAATTAAGTGGCGGGTAGTTCAAAATGAGAGGGTAATTGGTTGGCGGAGGGGTCTTTTCTATTTGCTCATCTATTGAAAATCATTGGTACCTAGAAGTGCCGGGAGACTGTTTGCTTTTGTTATATAGAAGCAATCCCACTAGCTTGCCGACATTTTGCCGACGGCGCCGAAGACAAAGCACAACAAGGTATGATATAATACGAGCTGATACGAGATACAAGACCCAATAAATCCTTGGAGTTATAAGGCATTATGACATAGTATGATACAAAAAAACACACAGGGATTATTTTGAAAGATAAAAGGTAAACAGCATGGCAATCGGAGTATTTGACTCAGGACTGGGCGGACTCACTATCGTGAAATCGCTCAGGGAGATATATCCAACAGAAAAGATAATTTATTATGGTGATACGTTGCGTGTACCCTATGGAGGAAAAAAGCCGGAGGAGCTGATTCATCTGGCTGACCGGATCACCGGTTTCCTGATTTCCCAGGGTGCGACGCTTATTATCGATGCTTGCAATACGACCAGTGCTTTGGCCATAGATGTGCTTAGGGACAAGTATGGAGATATGGCGGAAATCATCGGGGTGGTAGAGCCGGGGGCCCATAAGGCAGCCCAGATCGGCAAGAAGCAGGTCGGCCTGATGGCAACCGAGGCAACTGTCAACAGTGGTGTCTACCAGAAAAAGATCTTTTCCAAGCGGGATGATCTGGATGTGCATACCATGGCCTGTGCCCAGTTGGTCCCCATCATCGAGACAGGGGATGTGGATTCCTATCAGCTAAAGGACGTTCTGGGTGCCTATCTCGATCCTCTGTTGGCCGAAAACGTGGATACCCTGGTAATGGGATGTACACATTATCCATTCCTTAAGGAACGGATTCGGGAAATCGTGGGAGATGAGATCTGCCTGATCGATCCCGGGGTGGAAGTGGTCAGCAGCATAGAGCATTATGGTGGGGGCGACATGGAACCCAGCATTTGCTATACTTCGCACGACAGCGAAGATTTCAGTGAGAAAGCGACGACGCTTCTTGCTGGTCACGGATTTTCAACGTTTCATACGTTGGATGTTATGGAGGTTTAGATGGTACGTTCCGATAGAAAGAATAACGAACTGCGACCTGTAAGCGTAGAGAAGGATTTCAATGCTTTTGCAGAAGGATCCTGTTTATATCGCCAGGGAGAAACGGTTGTGCTGTGCACGGCGACCATTGAGGAGGCTGTACCGGCCTGGAAGGCTGAGGAAGGCAGTGGCTGGATTACGGCTGAATATGCTATGCTACCCAGAGCCAACCGCAGACGTACGCCAAGAGAAGCCAAACAGGGTAAGCAGACGGGAAGGACCATGGAAATCCAGCGGCTGATCGGGCGGTCTCTTCGTGCAGCTGTAGATCTGTACGAGATTCCCGGACTGACCATCACCTTGGACTGTGACGTCTTGCAGGCGGATGGAGGAACCCGGTGCGCCAGCATTACGGCAGCTTATATCGCGCTGACCTGTGCTCTTGAAAAAGCGGTGGAAGCTGGGCAACTAGAGAAATTGCCTAATATTCAGCAGGTAGCCGCAATCAGCATCGGTAAAATGGAAGAAGGATTACTGCTTGATCTGGATTATAAAGAGGATTCGTCCGCGGATGTAGATCTCAATCTGGTCATGCTCTACCCAGATCAGATTGTGGAAATCCAAGGCACCAGCGAAGGACAGACCTTCAATCAGGAGGAACTCTGTCAGATGGTACAGCTGGGACAGGAAGGGCTCAACACACTGTTTGCCCTGCAAAAAGAAGTATTGAACGCATGATGACCCATGCTGAAATAGCCAACATTGTCAGTAAGAGCCGGTTGTTCGACCAGATGAGTGAGGAAGAGATCCTTCATCTTCTCGAGTGCTTTGAACCGCGTGTGACGATCCTTTCCAAAGGGGAGTTCTATGCCCATGAGAGGGATGAAATCGACGGCATCCATCTGGTACTGACAGGCAGTCTGATCTTATTTCGGGAAACCGCCGAGGGAGAGCGTACGGTGCGAGATCTTTTGAATCCGCCGGATATGTTCGGTGAGATCGCTGCATTTGCTGTGGACAGGAGATGGCCAGTACACGTTCAAGCCAAGGAAGATGCCACAGTGATCAACATGCCCGTGAATAATATTGTAGGGCGCTGTGAGAAGAACTGTTTTTATCATAACCAGCTGATTCTGAACCTGTTGAGTATCCTATCAGCAAAGGCCATGGGATTGCATAAGCAACTGGGCATGATGTCTCTTGGTTCGCTGAGAGAAAAGATCGCCAGGCTACTGGTGCAGAGACAGAAAGAGTTGGGCAAGGAACGGTTTAAGCTCAAGATGAACATCTTGGATACGGCGGATTACCTGGGTGTGGCCAGGCCAAGCTTTTCTAGGGAGTTGGCCAAGATGAAGCGTGACGGACTGATCCAGTCCGAAGGTAAAGAATTCTGGATCTCTGATTTGGAGAGTCTGGAGCTACTGGCAGGAGAATGAACGAATAGCTGTAAGAGGGAATAGATATGGACAGAAAAGAATTTGTGGTTGCCAGCGGCAAC
>DAOUPV010000083.1 GCA_030625965.1 Clostridia bacterium | reverse complement strand
TTTTAACGTAAAGACTGAGAAGTCTCCCTCCTCTTAGCTTTCTCTACTCATGAAGTGAGGCGTAGGAGGGGGATGAATCAGTTTTGAATTTGCCGTATAAATATGATATAATGAAATCAGTGGTAATCACAGAGATGGGGTGAGTGCAGTGCAATTAGACAGTAATAATCATTCAGTGTTCTTGATGTACTACCACTTGGTGTTAGTGATCAAATATCGGAGAAGAGCATTCGACGATGCAATATCATAGCGCGCTAAAGAAATATTTGAGTATATCGCGCCAAACTATAACGTAATGCTTGTGGGATGGAATCATGATGAAGATCATGTTCATATAATGTTCAAAGCTCAACCAAACAGCGAATTGTCAAAATTCATAAATGCATATAAAAGTGCAAGTTCAAGGTTATTGAAAAAGGAAAATTCAGCAATTCGCAAGAAGCTTTGGAACGAGTTTTTTTGGTCAAGAAGCTATTGTTTGTTAACAACAGGTGGTGCGCCAGTAGAGGTTATAAAGAAATATATTGAAAGTCAGGGTGAGAAACATTGAACAGAGCATTCAAATTTAGAATCTACCCAAATAAGGAACAGAAAATATTGATTGCTAAAACCTTTGGCTGTACCCGTTTTATCTATAACATGATGCTCGCTGATCGTATCGAACACTATGAGCGAACAAGCGAGAGTCTGAACAATACGCCTGCCCAGTATAAGAAAAAGTTCGAATGGTTGAAGGAAGTAGACAGCTTAGCCCTTGCCAATGCCCAACTCAACCTTAATAAAGCCTATAAGAATTTTTTCAGGGACAAAAGCGTAGGATTCCCAAAATTCAAATCAAAGAAAAGCAACCGCAGGAGCTATACGACAAACAGGGTAAATGGGAATATAAGACTGTCTGAAGGCCATCTGATTCTGCCTAAGCTTAGAACTATCAAAATAAAGCAACATAGGATTATACCGGATGACTATAGAATCAAGTCGGTCACAGTAAGCCAGACACCAACTGGCATATATTATGCAAGCATCTTATATGAGTATGATTGTCAGGTTGAATCGGTTAGGCCAGAAACATTTCTCGGATTGGATTACTCCATGAAAGAACTGTTTGTATCATCAGACGGTATGTCGGCAGAATATCCCAGGTACTACCGGCTATCACTAGCAAAATTAAAAAAGGAACAACGGAAACTAAGCAAATGCCAAAAGGGGAGTAACAATCGGAATAAGCAACGCATCAAAGTAGCCAAGCTTCATGAAAAAGTATCAAACCAGCGTAAGGACTTCCTGCACAAGATGTCGAGGCAGATAACCAATGCCGTAGATGCCGTGTGTATAGAAGACCTGAACATGAGGGCGATGTCTCAGGCCCTAAACTTTGGTAAGAGCGTAGCGGACAACGGTTTTGGTTCCTTCATAACCATGCTTGACTATAAGTTGATGGAGCAAGGAAAACATCTCATCAAAGTAGACAAATGGTTTCCAAGTTCTAAGATGTGCAGCGGTTGTGGAAAAATCAAAGATTCCTTATCGCTATCTGAGCGTACATACCACTGCGATGATTGCCATATGGAACTCGACAGGGATTACAATGCAAGCATCAATATCAGAAATGAAGGCATGCGCTTGTTATTGGTGTAGATAAACATAAGGAACCGTGGGGTACACGGGGTTAGCTCGCTTAAGCTGTAGCCATTAGGTTACTCGAACGAGAAGCCCCCACTTCTTTAAGTGGTGGGAGTATGTCACGACAGCATGATAAATTTCTAAATTGGCAAACCATTTTCTTGCCAGATATCCATTGAAAGAAGGGGTAGCCATCAACAAAGTTGAACAGTTGGGCAGGTGGACCAAAGAAAAATCTGAAGAGCTATATGGCATCAATAGTTGGGGGCAGCGCTACGTCTCCGTATCTGATGAAGGAGAAGTGATTGTCAACCCATTCAGGAACCAGCCGAAGGCCTGCACCAACATCAGGGAAATCGTAGAAGGCATCAAGGACAGAGGCCTGGATATGCCGGATGTACTGGAGATGCCATACCGACTCCAGATCAGCGGAGCAGGAGAGCTTGGTGTGAAATCCATGATTACCGTTTGGGTGGATTGACCTGCTTGGTCGGAGATGTGATTGGTGACTATTCGTTTGAACACCCATTGGTGCTGGTCAATCTGTTGATTTACCTATATGGCCCATTACACTATGGTCAAGAACAACACCTTCAATGGGGTGAATCTTCCTTCGATCGGCCTGCTTGACGACAGTGGTCTGAGACTGATCCGGGAATTTTCCTATGAGGATTTCAAGGGACGATTGTCCTGACAATGAACCGCGGCATGCCGCGGTTATTCTTATGGAAATTTTCCAGGTAATCTTTTCAGTGTAACCCCTCTATAAATTGCTGATATTGCTTTTTTTGTGATATCGTTGAGATGGACGAAAAGATATCCGAGTTGAAGGATTCTAAAGCGAAAGCCATGAATCTCAACCGATGGGTTCGTGGGAAACCACACAGCCTCCCGTGTTTGGAAAGGATACCGAGTGCCAAGTTGCTAGGTAAGCATGTGCCAACGAAGGGAGGATGTACTATGTTCGGATATCAAGGAAACATATTGCGTATCAACCTGTCAACCGGAAAGGTGGGCGTGGAGAAGCTTGATGAGAAGCTGGCTAAGGATTATGTGGGTGGTCGTGGACTGGCGACCAAGATTTTCGCCGATGAGGTGGATGCTCTTGTGGATGCCCTTAGTCCTGCCAATAAGCTGATCATGGCTACCGGACCTCTGAGCGGTACGCCGACACCGACAGGTGGACGATATATGGTGGTGACCAAGTCACCATTGACGGATACGATCGCGTCCTCTAACTCGGGTGGCTATTGGGGTGCAGAGCTAAAATTCGCGGGCTATGACATGATCATAGTCGAAGGAAAAGCAAACAAACCGGTCTATATCCAGATCGAGGACGATAACGTAGAAATCAAGGATGCAGCGCATCTTTGGGGTAAGCTAGTATCAGAAACCACAGACATTTTGGAAAAGGATGCTCCGGAAAAAGCCAGAATCCTGACCATCGGCCCGGCCGGTGAGAAGCTTTCCCGTATAGCGGCCATCATGAACGACCGTTTCCGTGCTGCCGGGCGTTCCGGTGTAGGGGCTGTCATGGGTTCTAAAAACCTAAAGGCCATCGTGGTCCGTGGTACCAAGAAAGTACCCATCGCCGATCCGGAAAAACTGAAGGAAGTTGTTAAGGACTGCACCAAGAAAATCCGTGAAAACGGGGTTACCGGTGAGGGTCTGCCGACCTACGGTACGGCTGTTCTAGTCAATATCATCAATGAAAACGGAGTGTTCCCGACCAACAATTTCCAGCTTTCCCAGTTTGCGGAAGCGGACGCCATCAGCGGCGAGACTTTGGCTGAGAAATATCTGACCAAGAAAGATCCTTGCTACCGTTGTCCCATCGGTTGCGGGCGCTATTGCAAGACAGACAAAGTAGAAGGTGGCGGACCTGAGTATGAAACTATCTGGGCATTCGGTGGTGACTGCGGCGTATCTGACATGCCAGCGGTTATTGAAGCCAACTTCTGGTGTAACGAATATGGTCTGGACACCATTTCCACAGGGACGACCATCGCTGCGGCTATGGAGCTCAGGCAGCGTGGATTCATCAAGGATCATGAAATGGATGGTTTATCTCTAGAATTTGGTGATGCCGAAGCTGTTGTCGGATGGACTAAGAAAATGGGTATGAGAGAAGGATTGGGTGACAAGATGGCCGATGGTTCCTACCGTTTGGCTGAGTCCCACGGTATTCCGGAATTATCCATGTCCGTCAAGAAACAGGAAATGCCGGCCTACGACCCTAGAGGCATCCAGGGACAAGGATTGTCGTATGCCACTTCCAACCGGGGCGGCTGTCACGTCCGTGGTTACTTGATCTCTCCGGAGATATTGGGATTACCGGAAAAACTGGACCGTTTCACTCTGAAAGGTAAACCAGAATGGACCAAGATCTTCCAAGATCTGACAGCTTTTATTGACTCCACAGGTCTTTGCCTGTTCACTTCATTCGCCATGGGAGCTGAAGACTATGGTAACATGGTCCAGGCCGCCACAGGCATGGAATGGTCAGCTGAAGAGGTATTAAAAGCCGGAGACCGCATCTGGAACATAGAGAAGCTGTTCAACCTGGCATCAGGGGTTGGACCCGACCAGGATACCTTGCCACCGCGCTTGCTGAAAGAGCCCATTGGGGAAGGACCTTCGGTAGGGGAAGTTACCAGACTGGATGGAATGCTGGATGACTATTACAGCCTAAGGGGTTGGGATGAGAACGGTATTCCCACCCAAGCCAAAAAGGATGAACTGGGCATCGAATAGAGACAACAAGGGAAGGGCTTCTTACGGGAAGCCCTTTTTGTTCAAGGGGGCATTATGAGCATTAAGAAGGTCTATCTGGAGCCAACCGATCGATGCAATCTACGTTGTGAGATGTGTTACCGCAGGACCTGGGAAGGCGCTGCGGTCTCCTATTCACCGGAAATGGAGAACCGGATCATAGCGGAGCTGCGGGCATTGCCAGATCTTAAGGAAGTGGTATTCGGGGGCATCGGGGAACCGACGTCGTATATTGGTCTACCGCGGATGCTGGACAAGTTGGCAGATAAGAAAATCATACTCACCAGCAACATGGCCCAGCTGAGCGAGGTCAATAAAGCTGCTATCCTGAGCCATGTAGACCAGCTGGTGGTATCCATAGACGGGGGCCCGGAGACATTTGAGGCCATACGCCATTTCCCCCTGGAAAAGGTCATGGAGAACCTGAGGCATCTGAGGGAAGAAAAGAAAAGGTTGGGCAGAATTACACCTAGGATCTATGTGCAGATGGTCATCTCCAAGAGGAACATAGACGAGATGAGGGATGTGGTGGATCTAGGACGCTCAGTCGGAGCGGAAAAGATTATTGTTTCCCATCTGCTGCCCATAGATATGAAGGACCAGGAACAGATCCTTTATACGCTTTACCGCAACGATGAATTGAAGGATCTTTTCGACCGGACCAGGGTCTATGCCCTGCGGAAAGGCCTGGGCGGCCATTTCCCGGATTACCGCATCAAAACGGAGCGCCATTGCCGTTTCATTGAGAGTGGGTCTCTGATGATCAGCGCGGAAGGGGAGGTAGTACCCTGCTACCGCTTCTCCCATTCAGGCCGGGAAGTGGTGCTGGGACGGGACAAGAAATTGTTTCAACAGTCCTTTGGTAATGTGATGCATAAAGACTTGCAGGTTATCTACGACAAGCCGGAATACAAACGCTTCCGGCAGAGTGTGCTGAACAATCATCATGCTTCCTGTCTGGACTGCGATTTGCAACAGGGGTGCGACATGGTACGCAGCAGTGAAATGGACTGTTATGGCATGTCCCCGTCCTGCGGAGATTGTCTCTGGGCCCGGAATATTGTATATTGTATTTGACGAGGGATGAAGATGGATATTAAGGTACGGCTGTTTGCCACCCTGCGTGAAGGCAGGAGCAAGGAATTGATGTTGCAACTGGAAGAGACACCAAGCGTCGAAAAGGTTCTGACAGAACTGGAAATCGACGAACGCGACGTTGCCATTCTGCTGATCAATGGCAGGGACGGGGCTATAGACCAGATACTTACGGAGGGGGATGTTGTATCACTGTTTCCTCCGGTAGGAGGGGGATAAGATGAGATACGACAGGAATCGCACAACCATAAGCGAGGAGGACAACAATCTTCTTGCCCAAAAGCATGTGTGTATTGTTGGTTCCGGTGGACTGGGCGGCTATGTGCTGGAGATGTTGGCTCGCATCGGTGTGGGACATATCACAGTCATTGACGGGGACGTTTTTGATGACTCCAATCTGAACAGGCAATTGCTGAGTGACGAGACGGTGCTGGGCAGAAAAAAGGTAGACGTGGCCATAGAAAGGCACGCCAAGGTCAATTCCCTGGTTGAAGTGAAGGGAATCGAGAAGTTTTTGACTAAAGAGAACGCAACGGAACTGCTTGCCGGACATGATGTGGTCATCGATGCGTTAGACAACATTGATACGCGCTTTGTCTTGCAGGAATCGGCGGAAGAGTTGGGAATACCCATGGTGCACGGGGCCATTGCCGGGTGGTACGGTCAGGTGGCGACCATCATGCCGGGGGACCGGACACTGGATATGATCTACCGTCACAAAGAGGAGAAGGGGGCCGAGACCAAGCTGGGGAACCTTTCCTTTCCACCGGCTACGGTGGCATCTTTGGAAGTGGCTGAGACCATAAAGCTCCTGCTTGACAGGGGAGACCTGTTGCGGCACCAGATCCTGTTCATCGATCTTCTGAACCAGGATTACCACCGCTTCGAGCTGTCCTGATGCACAGCGCAAGGGAAGACATTCTGTTAAGAAATGTCTCTCGCAGGGAAATCCTGGAATATTTGGACAGGCTGGGATTTAAGCAACCTGGGCCAGACAAACCCTACTTGTCTGGTGATATCGAGCTGAGACTATCGGAAACCTGTAAGAGTGAATTGTGTGCTATCAGGATTGATGAGACTACCCTGTGGCTAGAAGGTCCTGAAGACCAGGTTTTATCGCTGAAAGCGAAGATCCGGGTTCATTTCTTGAGGGCGGGAGGTTAAGATGGCAAATCGTAAAAGGATAGGACATGTGTTTAGGAATAGGGGTGTGGGCCCGTTATTTTTGCTGTGCAGCGTGGGCTTCTTCCTTTTGGGTGTATGGGTGAGATCGAACATCTTTCCCCAGGGAGGTGGTCTGTATGGACTCACCTGGGTGTTCTGGTTTTCCGGCATGCTTTTCTTCGGTCTTGGAGTCCACCTATGGAGTGGTGCCATGTTCCACGTATGGGACGCTATCCAGAATATGGAACTTAGCCAAAAGGGACCCTATCGTCTGGTACGCCATCCCATGTATGCAGGCGCATTGTTCATGATGAGCGGCGCTGGACTGATCTGGATGGGAATCATTGCTATTCTGCCGGCTCTGGCTTCTTACCTATTGCTGAAGCGGTTGATCGAGGTGGAGGAAAAAGAACTGTTGGACCAGTATGGTGAGGAGTATGAACACTACCGAGGTAAGGTGCCTCCTATTGTTCCCAAGATGCCTGGTGATAAGGGCAAGAAGGACGATGAAGAGAAAGAATAGCGGAATCGCTATTTTTTTCGCCCATCATTGACCAGTCCGGTCAATGATGTTATTCTGTAAGTAGTTATTGACCAGTCTGGTCAAAAGGAGATGGTTGGTTTGCAAGAGATCTTAGGGAAACTGGATGAAGACAAGAGGGACCGGATCATTAACGCATCCCTGGAGGAATTCAGCAAGCATGGTTACCGCAAGGCATCTACCAACAAGATTGTGGATAAAGCTGGTATATCCAAAGGACTGCTGTACCACTATTTCGGAAACAAGGAAAACCTATATGAAGTGCTTTGTAGTTTTGTGGTGAATCGCATCCTGGTGGAGATTAACCGTAGTGTGGATTGGGAGGAGCCGGATGTTTTCGAGCGGCTGGTCCAGATTCTGCTGGTCAAGATCTCGCTCACCAGACATTACCCCAAGCTGTATGATTTCGCGACTGTGATGTATGCCGAAACTGGTGTAGAAGGCATTAAGAAGGCCAGTGAGGAAGTTGCGCCGGATCTGATGCAACGGGTAAATAGTGAGAATATAGATTTTGGTCGGTTCCGTGATGATATCGATCCCAAAATTGCGATGGAAATCATACAGTGGACATTGGAAAAATATGGAGACCGTTTCTGGTCGCAGCAGAAGTCTGATCAGACACTGGATCTAGAAGCAGTAAAAGCGGAAGTGCTGGTTTATGTGGACGTGCTGAAACGGGCTTTCTACAAGCCCGGGGTTGAGGAGGCATAAAATGATCAAAGTAGAGAACCTGTTCCATTCTTACAAGAAGGATGACACCTATGCTGTAAAGGATATCAGCTTCGAGGTAGGAAAAGGTGAGATATTCGGTTTCCTCGGACCTTCCGGAGCCGGAAAATCGACGACCTAGGGCATACTGACCGGCCTGTTGCGGTTGCAGCAGGGAACGGTGGAAGTGGCCGGCTACGATGTCAAGACCATCTCCAACAAGATGTTCAACAAGATCGGTATGAATATCGTAGAGGAAAAGGTGGATCAGACGGTAGCTGCTCTTAATGTTACCCCGATGAGCCGCGGCACCTTCGTGCTAGGTAAGAGCCTGATGGGCGTGGTTTTCGCTATTTTCGGGTCATTCGCATTGGTACTGCTTACTGGCTTCAGGGATATTTCCTTTGGACAGCTAACAGTCTCCATTTTGGGTATCACACTGATCAGTATCATGGTTGGTTTCATCCAGGGATTGAACAGTGATGATGTCATGACGGCTGCGGCCGGTATCAAGCTGCTATTTATGCCACTTGCCGGATCGGTAGCAGCAGTAGAGCTTTTGAACACATTTTGGCAAAGATTCTTTTACCCGTTTCCTTATTACTGGTCCTACCGGTCAATTGAAGGAATCCTGTCCCATACAGCAAGCTGGCCTCAAGTGCTGGGACAGACAGGCATCGTTGTGCTGATCAGTGCGCTGATCGCAGTGGTATTGGTACCCCGCATCCGCAGGGGCCTAGAATAGGAGGAATATTATGGATGGAACAGCATTATTAGGTATAATAGCCATTTTATATGCGGTAGTTGTGGTTTATATCGCCAA
>DAOUPV010000048.1 GCA_030625965.1 Clostridia bacterium | reverse complement strand
GAAAAAGTTAAGGATGAGCGAGTCATATGGCTGGTTCGTTGCTTTCTGAAAAGCGGTGTGATGGCAGATGGCTTAATCCATGCCACTAGAGAGGGCACGCCACAAGGCGGCAACCTCTCGCCGCTCCTGAGCAACATCTACTTGGACGGGTTCGACAAGATGTTAGAACAGCGAGGTCACAAGTTTGTGAGGTATGCGGACGACTGTAATATCTACGTTAAGAGCCAGCGAGCCGCTGAAAGAGTGATGGGAAACAGTGTCCAGTTCTTGGAAGGCAAGCTGAAGCTTACGGTCAACCGGAAGAAAAGCCGGACAGGCAGTCCGCTTAGGTTGAAGTTTCTGGGTTTCTCCCTGTACAAAGCAGGGCGAGGAACAGGAATACGCCCACACCGGAAATCCTTGGAGAAATTCAAGAAGAAGGTAAGACAGATAACCAAGAGAAATCGCGGCAGGTCAATCGAACAGGTTTTGCACGAACTGAAGGTCTACACCAGAGGATGGTTGGGCTATTACAGTGCTGCCAGTATGGGAAAGCGCATCCATGCTCTGAACCAATGGATTCGGAGGAGGATTAGGATGTACATCTGGAAGCAATGGAAGAAAGTAAGTGCCAGATTCGACAACCTGAAACGGCTCGGTATCCGAAAGGACCAGGCCTGGCAGTGGGCGAACAGCCGAAAAGGATACTGGCGCATGGCTGGTAGCCAAGTGCTGAACGTTACTCTAACAAACGAATACCTCGCATCCCTTGGGTATGACGACATATCCAAGAGGTACGAGGTACTGCACTTAAATCACTGAACCGCCGTGTACGGATCCGTACGCACGGTGGTGTGAGAGGACGACCATTCAACTAATGGATGGTCTCCTACTCGATTGAGTGAGAAGATTTGCCAACGACACCTGCCTGATGAAGATACGGAGTAAGAAAACCTTACTGCATGCCTTTTCACAGGAATATGATGTGATGGATTCATGTCAGAGAAAGTGACAGTAGCAATAGGACGTGACGTGTAACGTTAAGAGGAGGCATAGTATGCATTTGAGATATGGTCTGGAGCAAAAGCCAAAACATTGGGAATCAGTTATCTATGGATTGCAATGGAGCATAGTCATTTTCTCAAGCAATATTTTTTTATTGCTTTTGGCTGCCCAATCCTTGGGATTATCCATATTGCTGACCGCACAGTTTATACAAAGATCTTTGATCTTCATCGGTGTATCCTGCTTGCTGCAACTGTATCTGGGTCATCGCCTTAGTATCTTTGAGGTGGTTGCATCTTTTTGGTTAAGCACCTTTATTTTCATCAGCTACGCCCAACAGGCCCAAGGGATGAGCATGAGCATCATCTTGGGGAAATTGGTATTTCTGCAAATTGCCACGGGCCTGATAATGATCGTTCTAACGGCTTCCGGGATTGCCTCAAAAATCAAACGATTCTTCTCACCAACCGTCATGGGTGTGACTCTTATCATGATCAGTATCCAAATGAGCTCAAGTATGGTGCCTGGCATGATGCGGGGACAAAATGGCACAGCCGATATGAGGTTGGCCTTGTTTTCAATAGTCCTATTTCTATTTTCTGTATATATTGGTTTTAGGAAAGGGAGACTGCAGCCCTACATCGGTCTTATTGGTCTGGGTGGAGGATGGGTATTTTATCGTTTGCTCGGTTTACCCGTTCAGCAAATGGTTACCGTTCCAAACATTGTCCTACCCAAATTGTTCGCTTTTGGACCTCCGGTGGTCGATTTGAGCCTATTGCCCATAGCGTTTTTCATAGTGATGATCTATCTATCCAATGAAATCGCTTCAGTCAATGCGGCTGGTGGGGTACTCGAAGTAAACGTCACTGAACGAACCATTCACAAGACATCCTATGTAGCGGGGATCAGTCATATTCTGGCGACGGTGTTTTCTTCCATCCCTGTCGTTCCAGCAGCGATGGGTGCAGGAATGGTGGCTACCACACGGGTTGGCTCCAGGAGACCTTTGGCTCTCGGCAGTGTTATCTTGATTTTACTAGGACTGGTTGGCCCTTTAGGAAGTTTTCTAGCCACCATCCCGCCAGCTGTTTCCTATAGTGTTAGTTTAAGTATTATTGCGCGCATTATGTACATGGGTTTTCAGAATTGCTTTGCCTTGGGGATGAATGAAAAAACCATCAGTATCGCGAGTATTGCCATCCTGTTCGGTTCAGGCATTACATTCCTGCCAAGAGAATTTTTTGCTGAGTGGGGGTTTGCTTCCAGTATTCTGGGCAACGGATTGTTCATGTGTGTTTTACTGACCTTATTTTTGGAAAATCTGCTTCTAAGAAATATCGGAATAAAATAGAGAACATACAATTTAGAACAACGAATTATGGAGAGAATTATATTGGGTCAAAAAGGTGAAAGCACTGTCCGTATGGAACAGTGCTTTTTGGGTTGTGAATCTATTACGGGTGGAATATATGCTCAAACATGTAACTAATTACAATAGTATCTACTGCTATCCAGATAAGACCTTGATTGGGCTCTGAAAAGATGATAGTATCAACGATACGGATGAATAAAAGATAAGGAAAAAGTAACAAATGATGCTTTCTGATGTAAGGATGCATCATGCAGTATCAAGCGCCGTTCCAGAGGGATGACGCTTTTTGCCTATACCGCCACCATGGCCGAGTCCGCAGGATTTATAAGGTCCGTAGGAATAGGAGAACCGCTTGGGAGTGACGCGTCACTCACAGTGGAATCTGGTGGATACCACGGCACTATAACACGAGGGGGGTATAACAAATATGTTCGACATTTTAATTCTTGTATTAGCACTCGCTTTGTTTTCCATTCTGGCCTTTAAACAGATCAGTGCAATAATTCTAGGTCCAGTGGTGGCAATGTTTGTCATCGTAATGGCCCGGCTGCCAATGTTTGATACTTTGCTGGGGCCGTATATGAGCGCTGCCGCCGGTTATGTACAGAAATTTTTCTTGGTATTTTTCGTAGGTGCTTTGTTCGGCGCCATTATGGATGAGACACGTGCGGCCGAATCCATTGCCCAATCACTGGTCAAATTGACCGGAGGCCGTTGGGCTGCTCCGGTGGTGATGGTCATTACCGGCATGCTGACCTATGGAGGAGTAAGCGGATTTGTGGTCTTCTTTGCGATGTATCCGATTGCCTTGCAGCTTTTCAAGAGCGCAAACATTTCCAGAAGACTGATCCCGGCAGCTATTTCAGCGGGTGCCTGGACTTGGTCTATGAATGGGCCGGGTAGTCCTTCTATTCAGAATGTCATTCCCATGCGCTACCTGGGAACCGGTAGTGTTGCTGCCTTGGTACCTGCCCTGGTAGGAATGCTCGCTCAGCTGGTTCTGATCTTTCTCTGGTTGGAATGGCGTAGCAAGAGACTGACTAAGAAGGGATATGTATTCGAGGATGCATCTTTGGCACCGCTCAAGGTGCCGGATAAGAAGCACGAGGTGGGTCTGCCGAATCCCTGGATATCCGCCATTCCGGCACTGCTCATCCTCTTTACATTCAACGTACTAAAACTGCCGGTTGAAGGTGCGGTATTGGTAGGCATAATTACCGCACTGGCCTTACTGCGTAAGCAACGAGACGGTTTGGAAGAATGGATTCATACTCTGAACCGAGGTGCTCTCAATTCAGCAACAGCTATTCTCAACACGGCTATCGTAGTGGGATTCGCAGGCGTGGTACGAGTAACCGCAGGATTCGATAAGATGATCGGGGGGTTGAAGAACCTACGTTTGTCCCCGCTGGTTTTTGTAGCCATCACTTCCGCCATTGCGGCCGGTGCGGCGGGATCAGCATCGGGAGGACTGGGCATCGCCTATGAGGCCTTGCGTGATACGTATGCCAATCTGGGTGTGAACTTCGAGTATGTACACCGTATCTCGGTAATTGCCGCTGGTACATTCGATACGCTTCCACACCAGGGGGCCCAGATCACCTTGCTGGCCATATGCGGGTTGTCACACAAGGAAGGATATTTCGATATCGCCATCACGCAAATCGTGATTCCGATCCTGGCATTGGCCTTATTCGTAATACCCCTTTGCACGATGGGCGCGTAGTCATTATAATGTATTCAAGGAAAAATCTAGATTAGGATGTGGTCTTATCCATAATTCGGAAGGTACGGATATAAGCGGTTCTGTCAGCTTGAAAGCAGAATGTGAGGAGTGCTTCGGCTTATGTTGTGTAGCATTTTGCTTCTCGAAGCAAGATGGTTTCCCGGTCGACAAGAAGGCGGGTCAGCCTTGCGTTAATCTGAAAAAGGATTTCCGCTGCAAGGCACATATGGAACTGAAAGAAGAAGGCCTGAGGGGCTGCTTGACTTACGATTGCTTCGGAGCGGGTCAACAGGTTTCCCAAAATACATACTGTGGTCGGAACTGGATGGATTTTCATGAGACTTCCAAGCAAATGTTCGAGGTTTTCATGGTTATGCAGCAACTCTATGAACTAATCTGGTATCTTAGGGAAGTGCAAACATTGCAGGAAGCGAAGGCGCTGCATAAAAAGACTGGATCGCTTCTTGGAACACTGGAGAACCTTGCACAACGCAGCCCGGATGCAATCATGCAAATCGATATAGACAAACACTGGGGAGAGGTCAATGACCTGCTGATCCGGACAAGCGAAATTGTAAGGGGTCGGAAGAACCAAGAGCTTTCATTGCCTTTTAAGTATAAGCGGAATTTCATGGGAAGAGCGGATCTGTTCGCCACGGACCTGAGGGAAGCCAATCTCACGGGAGCCGACTTACGAGGTGTTTGCCTCATAGCCGCTGATCTCAGGGGACTGGAGTTGAAGAGGACGGACTTGATAGGTGCTGATATGCGGGATGCGGATATCAGGGAGGCAGATTTGTCGGGAAGCCTTTTCCTGACTCAGTCCCAAGTGAATTCTGCTATAGGGGATACCGATACGAAACTGCCGGGAGTAATTCTGCGGCCAGCGCAGTGGTAATTCGCTTCTTATTGGATTATCTTCAGGAGATGTTCCGTTAGCGTAGGCATGATCGAATAAAGATTCACGATTAAATAAACAAACGACCAGGCTAAGCCTGGTCGTTTGTTTATTTGCACAGTTGGTTAGCACTAATTCCTAATCAAGATTTTAACCTTATGGAGTGGTGAAGCCTAGCGCATCCATTCTTTTAGGATATCTTTAAGCATCGGCTTGATCTCCTGCAGTTCGTAGCGAACACGGACCACCGGCTTCTCGATGTCCATGATTCGACTCAGGTCGATGGGAGTCCCCATTACGACTGCATCTGCAGGTACGGCATCTATGGTCTGCTGCAATTCCTCGACCTGCTTCGGGCTGTAGCCCATAGCCGGAATCAGATTGGTGAGCTGGGGCCAGGATTCGAGGATGTCGGCAATGCTTCCTACGGCATAGGGATGCGGAACGATGATTTCTTCGGCTCCCCATTCCTTGGCAGCGACGATACCGGCGCCGAACGACATCTGGCCATGGGTAAGGCTGGGACCGTCCTCTATGACCAGGACCTTTTTGCCCTTGACCAGTTCCGGTTTATCCACCGAGATGAAAGAGTTGGCATGAATCACCGTTGCCGAAGGATTGTATTGTGCGAGGGATTCCCTGAGAGCTTTGACTTGGCCAGGTTCAGCGGTGTTGATCTTGTTGATGATGGCCACGTCGGCCATGCGTAGATTGGTTTCCCCCGGATGGTAGCTACTTTCGTTGCCCGATCGCAGAGGGTCCAGGACTACGATATGGAGGTCTGACTCGAAAAAGGGCAGATCGTTGTTGCCGCCGTCCCAGATGATGATATCCGCTTCGGTTTCGGCCTGCTCCAGGATGGCCTGGTAGTCGACCCCGGCATAGACCACTAAGCCGTTATCCAGATGTGGTTCATATTCTTCCCGTTCTTCTATGGTGCAGTGATATCTGTTCAGGTCCTCATAGGTCGCGAAGCGCTGTAGCCTCTGCTCCTCCAGATTGGAGTAGGGCATGGGATGGCGGACGATAACCACATTTTTCCCGGCGGCGGCCAGCAGTTTGGCGACGTAGCGGGAGGTCTGACTTTTGCCGGCTCCGGTTCGCACCGCGGTTACCGCTACGACTGGACGCTTGGATTTTAGCAGTGTGTTCTTCGGGCCCATCATCCTGAAATCTGCGCCGCAAGCCAACACCAGTGAAGCCTGGTGCATTACATAGGTATGCGGTACATCACTATAGGCGAAGATGATTTGGTCCACCTGGTATTCTTTAATCAGCCGGGGTAGATCTTCTTCCGGATGAATGGGTATGCCCTTCGGGTAGAGCTCTCCAGCCAGTGAGGGGGGATAGGTTCTGCCTCCGATGCCGGGAATCTGGGTGGCTGTGAATGCAACTACCTGATATGCGGGGTTATCTCGGAAGTATACGTTGAAGTTATGGAAATCCCTACCTGCAGCCCCCATGATAATGATTCGATCCATGACAGTCCCCTTTCTCGAAATGTTTTGCATATATCATCTAGCATCTATCTTAATTTTCAAACATATTTCACGCTTTCGCAAGTTTTTGAAGCACCGTAAGGAACTCAGGGCAGGCTACTTGTTGTATACAGCCTTACTACAGCATCCCTGCCAATTTGACGATGAGATCAAAAGTGAAGATACCAAGGAGCGTATAGAATGCCAGGTTTACTCCTTTGCTGTTCAGCGCACCGACTACCCTTTCGAACAACGGCTGGATGACATAGAGGAACAGCATTCCCCCGAGACCGAATCGAACAGAGGGAGATAGAGCGATCCTCGCCTGGAAATTGACGGCATAATCCGCATAGGTCTGCCAAGGCCAGCTACCTGTAAGAGCTTCCATTAAATAGCTGGCAAGCAGTTCAATGGTTGTTGCCACCAGCATACATCCTGTGAAGATGAGCAGGGGCTTCACAAAGCGTAGCCATGAGGGATCCTTTTTCTTCATCAATTTGTTGAAGCATAGGATGAAGGCTAGGGCCCCGAATCCGTAGATGGGACAGTAGGACCCGAACAGGAATCCTCTGTTGCTAAACCCCCATTGGTACACCACCACTTCCAGGAACACTTCATAGCACCAACCGATGATGGCGTACATCATAAAGTAAAGATAGTATTCTTTGATCCTCTTAAATTTATCCATAGTTTTGCCTCTTTTTACTAAAAATATTTTGCTTATAGTATATCATGATTGATCTGGAGATGAATATATACTGCCTGAAGCAGGGCATAAAAAAAGAGCCAAAACTGGCTCTTTTCATAATTACTCGGTTACTTCTTCGTCAGCGGCAGCTTCGTCAGCAGCGTCTTCGTCAGCAGCAGCGTCTTCGTCAGTGGCAGCTTCGTCAGTGGCAACTTCGTCAGTAGCAGCGTCTTCATCAGCGACAACGGCCTCTACATCGGTAGCGGTCTCGTCAGCAGCCTCATCGACTACAGCTTCACCTTCTACTTCTGCATCAGATGCATTGGAACATCCTGTAACCATTGCGAATGCCACACAGATTACCAGCATCAAAGCCAGTATGCTTTTGAAATTCATTTTGCTCATCGTTATGTCCTCCTTTAGGTTGTTTGAAACATCCCCTAGTGTTGACGGGAATATTACTAAAGCACATTATACTAGGGTCAGCAGGGAAAGTATATATTTATTTTCACAAATTTCAGGTGAGTATTTTGGGTTTTGTTCATTGTTTATACAATAGATTCAATAAAGTGGAACGCTTTTGCATCCGGAGGGAGAACAAGTATGCAGTTTCTTAAGGGTTGCGCGATTAATTCGTAAGTATTAATATGGGTCATACGATGATTCCTCCAGGAGGTATGCATGATAGGACCCCGAGGAAGCCATCAATTAGATTGAAATGTCATAGTCACAGTTGGAAAGAGGATCCTAATGTTATCCATATTCATATCAGCACTAATACTGGCCTTTTCCGGGGCCATGATGCCGGGACCGCTCCTCACCTATACAGTCGATGAGTCGCTGGTAACCGGGCCCAGAACGGGGCTATTGGTCATCACGGGGCATGCATTTCTGGAGATAGCCTTGATCGCCCTGATTTTCATGGGATTCGATACCCTGCTTCAATCTCTCAGCGTCCAGATTGCCATCGGACTGGTCGGGGGCATACTGTTGGTGGGTATGGGTGTGGACATGATCTACAAGGCCTTACGAAAAAAGATACGACTGGATGCATCGGGTAAGAGGAGGAGCAGCAGTAAGAACATCCTGTTCTCGGGATTCATCATCAGTGCCGCCAATCCCTATTTCCTGCTCTGGTGGGCGGTTATCGGGCTGGGTTTCCTACTGCAGGCCTACCAGTTGTACGGTCTGGACGGTATCGTGGTCTTCTATGCAGGACACGTGACCGCAGATTATATCTGGTACGGTTTCATTTCCCTGGCGGTGGGTAAGACCCGCAAGTTCATCAAGGATGACTTATACCGGATTATATTGGTTTTATTGGGTACCGCTCTGATCTATTTCGGAGGAAATTTTGTTTACAAGGCCATTGTTGCCTGGTTGTAAAGCCGGAAGTTTCGCTCCGGCATTCAAATATTGCATGGTGAATGGATCTGGAAGAATAGTATGAATGATAGACGAAAGGGCTTGGACTCTCCGGAAGGAGAACCAAGCCCTTTTAGCTGCAGATTAATATTCGGATTAATTGTCCAACTTCCTGATTTCTTCTCCCTCGAGGGTGTCCAGGATTTCCTTGATGGGTCGTCCGTGGATCTCGAGGTCCTGGATGATCTCATAGAGGGGGACCATGACAAAGGCCCGCTCGTGCATCCGGGGATGGGGCACAGTGAGCTTCTCGGTCCCCGATGTGAAATTCTCGTAGGTAAGGATGTCTACGTCGATAATCCTGGGACCCCAACGGATGATCCGTTTCCGACCCAGATCTTTTTCGATCTGGTTGCATAGTGTCAGCAGGTCCAGGGGCTCCAGGCCGGTTTCCACCTCGACTGCAATGTTCTGGAACCAGTCCTGCTCGGTGAAACCGACAGGCTCGGTCTCGTAATAGGATGATACCTTGGTCACCTTGACCTGTGGATGGTTATCCAGCAGATCGATGGTTTTATCTATGTTGGCTTTCTTGTCACCGATGTTGGTGCCGATGCCTAAATATGCTTTACTCATTTCTCTTTCTCCTTATTTCCACTCCGAAATGATCGAAGATGCCATTGACTGGAGCCTCTGGTTTCCGGATGCGTACGTTCACTTCCTGAATCATTGGCGAAAAACCGATAAGCTCTTTGGCGATGTTCTCTGCTAAGGCTTCAAGCAGTCCATATCTCTTGTTCTCCACGATATCCTTGATGACCTCGAAAGCCAGACCGTAGTGGACGGTGTCCTCGACGGAATCCGATTCGCCGGCCTCTTTCAGGCTGAGATAGATGTCCGCGTCGACAAAGAATTTTTGTCCCAACACTGCTTCTTCCTGCATAACGCCATGGTAACCATAGAAACTTAGATTCTTCATGATAATCTTATCCATCTTATACTCCTCTTACGATCGCGTCAGCCACTTTCACTGCACGGTAATTCTCTTTCACATCATGGACCCGGACGATATCCACACCGGACATAACCCCTATGACCGAGGTGCTGAGGGTGCCTTCCAACCTCTGGTCTTTTTCCAGGGCCAGTATCTTCCCAATCATGGACTTTCTGGATGCGCCGAGCAGGACCGGAAAACCCAGCTCATTTAGCTCGCACAATCTGGCCAGGACCTGGATGTTCTGATCTGCCGTCTTGCCGAACCCTATACCTGGATCCAGAATGATATTTTCCCTGCGGATGCCAGCATCCAGAGCGATGGACACCGACTTCTTGAGAAAACGGATAATCTCTTCCATGATGTCGCCTTCATAGTCCGTACCCTCCTGATTGTGCATGATGACGATGGGGACGTCGTACCTGGCCAGGACCTGGGCCATGGCAGGATCCTTCTGGAGCCCCCAGATATCATTGACCATGTGGGCGCCAGCTTCCAACACCTTGTTGGCCACCAGGGCTTTCGTGGTGTCTACCGATATGGGGATATCCAGCTCTTGGACTAGCTTCTCCAGCACAGGCAGCACCCGGGCAATCTCTTCTTCCGCATCGATGGGCGTATGACCCGGCCTGGTTGATTCCCCGCCGATGTCGATGATGTCGGCTCCCTGGGACACCATCTCCTTGGCGTGTTCCACCGCCGATTGCAGCTGGGTGAACTTTCCGCCATCGGAAAATGAATCAGGGGTGACGTTGAGGATTCCCATGATATAGGTTCTGCTGCCCAAGCTAAGTGTATGCTCCCTACACTGCACTTCGACTTTTCTTTTGAAATCGTAATGATGGTTCTTCATAGCATATACCTCGTCTGTGCTTCCTAGAACTTAATCAGAGCCATGGCTTCGGCCCTGGCCTTATCGTCATCGTTGAACACGCCTCTCACTGCAGAGGTGATTGTCTTTGATCCCGACTTTTTAACACCGCGCATGGTCATGCACATATGTTCCGCTTCGATGACAACGATGACACCATGGGGATCAACTTGTTCCACCAGCACTTCCGCGATGGAAGTGGTCAGCCGCTCCTGAAGCTGAGGTCTCTTGGCTATGGTCTCAACCACCCTTGCCAACTTGCTCAAACCGGTGAGCTTGCCGTCCTTGGGAAGATATCCCACATGGGCTACCCCGAAGAAGGGCACCAGGTGATGCTCGCACATGGAGTAGAAGGGGATATCTTTGACCAGTACCAGTTCATCATGGCTTTCTTCCTCGAAAAATATTTTCAAGTGTTCTTTGGGATCCTGATGCAAACCGCCGAAGATTTCTTCATACATCTTGGCAATCCTCTTGGGGGTGTCCACCAGACCTTCCCGGTCGGGATCCTCTCCAATCGCTTCCAGGATATCCCGGACAGCTCGTTCAATCTTTTTCTTGTCCATCACAATTCCTCTTTCTTTGGTTTGCACCTATTCTTCAGTAATATATTTAAATGCACTCCTAGAAGTGCACACCAATCTCTTATAAGACGTATTTATTTTGATAGTCAAAGTACTAAATTGAACTGATTTTAACATATGTGCAGGGACTTTAATAGCAAATATAAAATTAAATCATGTTTAACTAAGTGAATCTTTTCCCCATCATTAGAGTGGATTCCCGACCGTCCCCAATTACTATTCGAATCGGTCAGGATGTATGACTGATATACCTGAATCAGGCTGATGGGCCGAGGGATAGAAGACCTCCTGGCATTTGCGCTGCAGGTAACGGGTGATCTCATTGGACTGCAGGTCATACTGTTTTTGCTGGAATCCAGAGACCGGCATGATGTCCATCAGGGAATTGGTGAGGAAGACCTCGTCGGCCGTCTGCAATGAGTCCAACCCATATTCACCGGTTTCCAGGTCCATACCGAGACTGGCAGCTAGGTCGATAAGCGACTGCCGCAGAATACCTGGCAGCAGGCCGCATTCAATGGCGGGGGTGTATAATATCCGGTCCTTGACGAAGAATATGTTGGTGCAGGTTCCCTCGCAGACCATTCCTGATTGGTTCAGGAAGATGGCTTCATCGTAACCGTCTTCAGCGGCCTGTTCCCTAGCCAACAGGCTTTCCAGATAGTTGCTGGACTTGTGGTACGTGAGTTTGGCTTGGGGATTCCGTCTGCTGTCTGCCAGACACAGGCGGAATCCTTTCTGATAGCGCTCCGGGCCATAGGAAGTTAGGCGGGTAGAGAGCAACAGGTCATAGGAAGCGACACCCTTGGTGTAGAGCACCTTGAGTGATCCGTTATGTAGTCCGTTGGCCCGGATCAAATCCCGACACTGATTTCCAAGGAGCTCGTGGTCGGTGACCCAAGGCATATTCAGTTGTTTGCAGCTGTTCTCAAGCCGGGCCAGGTGCTGCTTCAGGAAGTGGATTTCCCCGCCTTGTACTTTTATAGTCTCAAACAGACCGTAGCCGTGGAGATAACCTGCACCAAGTGGTGATACACAGGCTTGCTTCGCTTCAATCATCGTGCCGTTCATTGTTACGTACATGTCAACCTCCGGTTATTGTTCTAGTGCTTCGATAAGGGATTTGGCTTTGTGCAGAGTCTCCTGATATTCCGACTCAGCATCCGAATCCCAGACGATGCCGCCGCCGACTTGGAAATAGGCCTGGTCGTCCTTGCAGACGATGGAGCGTATGGCGATGTTAAGATCCGTATCACCGTTCAGGCCGATATATCCGATGGCGCCGGTGTAGATGTTCCTTTGGGTCGGTTCCAGTTCGTCGATGATTTCCATGGCCCGGATCTTGGGGGCGCCGGTAATCGACCCGCCAGGGAAGGTGGCCTTCAGGCAGTCGACAACATCGCAATCGTCCCTTAGTTCGCCTACGACGGTGGACACCAGATGATAGACCGTGGCGTATTCCTCCAGATGGAACAGCTCAGTTACCTTGACACTGCCTTTTTTTGAGATCCGTCCCAGATCGTTTCTTTCCAGATCCACAATCATCAGCAGTTCAGCCTTGTCCTTTTCGCTGGACAGTAGCTCCTCCCGGTTGGCTAGGTCATCTTCCGGGGTCATGCCCCGGGGACGGGTGCCCTTGATGGGTCTGGTTTCGATGGTCCTGCCCTGGATCCGGATGAAACGCTCGGGAGAGCTGCTGACTATATGTCCCACCCCGAAATCCAAGAAGCCGGAGAACGGCGCAGGATTCAGTTTTCTCAGTTTGGCGTACAGCTCATACGGTGTGAGCTCCATTTCGCAGGTGAAGCGCTGGGTCATATTGACCTGGTAGACATCACCGGAGCATATGTGTTCCTTAATCCTGTTCACCGCAGAGATATAATCTGCCTTGGTGAAATTGGACTCCGGTTTCACGGATCGCTCTTGCTTGGGGATGTTGATGGACACGCCGCTTTTCTGACCATCGTTGATTACCTGTTCGATCCGCTCAATCGTCTGCTTCGCATTGCCAGCGACGCCCAGGGACGCGATGTAGGTTTCATTGCTTAGGTGGTCCACGATGATCACGCCGTCATAGATGCCGAAATGGCAATCAGGCAGATCCAGGTCGTCGATGGCTGCCCTCGGAAGATCCTCGATATGGTGGCACAGATCGTATCCCAGATAGCCGACTGCGCCACCGATAAAGGGCAGGTCGCTCTGGTAGTCCATCCGGTAGCGGGATAAGAGCTCTCTCAGGGCTTCCAAAGGGTCTCCTTCAAAACGGGTGGTCGTCCCGTTCTGCCATATGCTGATGTCCTGGTCCTTGCTACTGAATAACAGAAACGGGTTAGAACCGATGAATGAATACCGGCCCAGCTGGTCATGGTCCATCCCGCTCTCCAGTATGAAGCTGTATGATTCGTCTTTGAACAATGTATAGAGCTGGAAGGCATCCAGCGTAGTCTCTATCTTCTTAATACGCATGATTGCTCCTTGGTACCCAGGCCTTGGCTTGCAGCAGGAAATTCTCCAGCACCGTCATGCCTTCCTCGGTGAGGATGGCCTCTGGATGGAACTGGACGCCTTCGATCAGGTGCTCCTTGTGCCGGATGCCCATGATCTCTCCATCTGTCGTCTCAGCGGTTATCTCGAAACAGAGGGGCAACGTTTCCCGCTCCAGGACCAGGGAATGATATCTGGTTACCTGAAGAGGATTGGGAAGATTTCTGAAAACCCCGGCACTTCCATGCTGGATGGGGTGCACCTTGCCATGGGTGGGCTCTAAAGCCTTTACGACCCGGCCTCCGAACACCTGGCCGATGGTCTGATGGCCCAGGCATATGCCCAGGATGGGGGTCTTCCCTTGGAAACGCTGGACGATATCCTTGCAGATTCCAGATTCATCCGGCGTTCCGGGCCCGGGGGAAATGACGATCATCTCGGGGTGCAGTTCTTCGATTTCCTGAATTGAAATATGGTCGTTGCGGTATACCAAGACTTCCTCGCTCAGACACTCTAGGTATTGCACTAGGTTGTAGGTAAAGGAATCATAGTTGTCTATCATCAATATCAAGGGTTTACTCCTTTGGCTAATAGCAGAGCACAGGCTCATCATCAGCGGCAAAACGTTTGCATGCGTCTAACCTGGATTCCCGCCCACTCATAACGAGGATGGTGGCTCCACATCCATAGCTAGATACAATGCTTTCTGTTTCTCCAAAATCTCACCAACTCTTAAATCATAACCAGGTTCTTCGAAGCATTCGATAACGTCCAGTTTGTCAAGCACACCTTGTAAGGTATACTTTTTGTATAGGTTCTTCTCTTGCATCTGCTTTTTGATGTAAGAAAGAAAGATTAGTGCAATAAACTCGACGAATAGCTTGCCATCGAGACTTCGCTCGGATGAGACTAATGTGCGACGCATATTTAAACGTTCTTTGAGATTACCAAATGCCTTTTCAACAACATCTTTGTTTCGATAGATTTCCAGGGCTGTTATGGCATCCATTGTTTCGTTACTGATGAGCGTGAAGAAGCCGAAGTATCGTTTGGCATTTATAACCGCTTCTTCTTTTACTGTGATTTTTATACCACGCTTTGGTGTTGTTTTGGTGATGAAATACTTTTTGTATTGGTTTTCGTGCTCGGCAATGCGTTTACCTGATTCTAGTTCTCTTCGTAGTTGCATAAGTTTTCGATCAAAAGCTTTTTCATCATCTGCCGCTTTGTCGATATTGAAGTAATAATGAATGTACATACGTTTTGCACTCTTTATCGTATCACCTTTATAAGGGCGATCTTGATGATATTTCCATTCTGTTGTAACTGTATGAGCATAGAGTTCGTATTTCTCACTGTAGTGTTCAAAAGATCTGAAGCCATCATATATTGGGTCCAATTCCTTTTTAACAAATGATAACGACGTTTTTGTTGCTAATAAAAACTTTAAGTGTTCTTTATAGAGACTGTTAACATTCTCTTGGCTATAGAACCCTCGATCCATGACAAGTTTAACTTTAGAAAAGCCCAGGACGTCTAGGTCGGATAGCAGATGCTTGATGGTTTTAGAATCCGGTATATTTCCAGCCAATTTTCGATAGTAAAAAGGCAGGTTTGATTCTTCACCAAATACCATAGCAAGATTAAACTGTGGCAAAGGATCGTTTTCCTTATTTTTCCCATACTGAACTTGTCGAAGCTGTTCAGAAAAACTAGATATGGATGTTGTATCATAAGCCCAGAATTCTTTTTCTGAACGCCGTTTGCCTTGTAATCTAAAAAAATCAGCTTTTTGTTCTTCAGTGATGGAAGCAAAAAGTTCACTACTACGCTGAGATGTGATGTTCTTCCCATAGGGATGCTTGTGTAAATCACTCCACTTTTCGAATCTGAATAGCGGATTATTCTCTTCTAATATTAGGTAGTAAGCAATTGAGAGGATCCGCTTATAATCTTTCGGGAAACAACGCTTTAAGTCGTTCGCAAGATTCAGCTTCTCACCAATTGCATCAAAGAGGTAGGTAGCTCCGTAAAAGGAGCGTGCTGTTTTGAATGAAGACACAGGACCTCTTTTGGCTGCTACTGTGGTTTCTTTCTTCTTGCGACCGCGGCCATCAGTTGGCACTATTTCACCAGTTTCTGGATCAACGCGCCCAATAAGTCTGCGTTTTGCACGTGATTGCTGTTTCTCTTTATCCCAGTATGAAACTGATTCATAAGCATATGTGATACCTGAACGTTTATCTGTTTGATGTATAATAGCTGCCATACCAGCACCTCCTCGTTATGTATATAGTATCACATAACGA
>DAOUPV010000035.1 GCA_030625965.1 Clostridia bacterium | reverse complement strand
CATATGTAGAGGGTGTCCACAGATAGGCCTTTCAAGAGTAGGTCCAAATCCGTGGCGAAGAAGCCCGAAAAACGCCTCTTAATCACCCTGAAATCTGCAGTCTGCACCTCAATCTGAGGTATGATCTCGGCGCCCCATGTCCCCTCGATGCAGTGGACCTTAGAGCAATCCAGTTCACGACCGAAATCCACCAGCCCGGCCCGATGCTCCTGGTAGACATGGATGATGTGCATACCTTTCTCACGAGCCTTGGCAATGCAAGTCAGCACATTGGGTATGAGGGTTATAGGCATTCCTTCCTTATCACGATCACCAAATGGTCCCTTGGGGTCTAAAAAGTCATTTTGCATATCTATTACTAATAAAGCCGTTTTACTCTGCTCCATTTGTCGCCCTCTTTCCACTCTTTCTTTCTATTCTAAACCAAACAGCAAGCATCCCACAAGAAGCAACGGAAACCTTACCTTCAACGTAAGGGAAAATCCATCTTGCATCGCCTTTTACCTGCTATAATGGAAGCAACAAGCGAAAGGGGATACACATGACCAAACAAGAACGCAGTTGGATACTCTATGACTGGGCCAATTCAGCCTATTCCATCGCCATCACTACAGCCATCCTACCCCTATACTTCAAGGATGTGATAGCGGCTTCCCTGCCGGCTTCCCTGTCCACAGCCTACTGGGGTTACGCCAACGCTTTCGCCACACTGCTGATTTCATTGTCAGCACCCTTCTTAGGAACCGTGGCCGACTACCGTGGCTACAAGAAACGTCTTTTTGTGACTTTCATGCTGTTGGGAACCCTCTCCACAGCATCGTTATATTTCGTACAGCCCGGCCAGTGGCAGTTCTGTGTGGTCATCTACATCCTGAGCGCTGCCGGATTCGCCGGTGCCAACATCTTCTACGATTCCTTTATCACGGATGTGACCCAGCCCAAGAACATGGACTGGATCTCCTCACTAGGTTTCGGTTTCGGCTATATCGGTAGCTGCATTCCCTTCATCATCAGCCTGGGGCTGATCATGAAACCGGAGCTCATCGGCACAGACGGCCTGCAGGCCACCCGCCTGGCCTTCCTGATTACCGCTTCCTGGTGGTTCATCTTCTCGCTGCCCATGATGAAGAACGTGCAGCAAAATTACTACGTGGACCCTGAGCCCAGACCTCTTAGAAACTCCTTCAAGCGACTCAAGAAGACACTCAAGAATATTCGGGGCCACAAGAGCATCTTCATGTTCCTGATCGCCTACTTCTTCTATATCGACGGTGTGGCTACCATCATCAAGATGGCCACCGTCTACGGCAGTGATGTCGGACTCGAGAGCTCGGATATGCTGGTCATTCTGCTGATCTCCCAGTTCGTGGCCTTCCCCTTTGCCATCCTGTTCGGCAAGTTGGCCAAGAAGTTCACAGCAAGGACCATGATCTCCTTCGCCATCCTGCTCTATACATTCATCTGCTTCTATGCCTATTTCATGAACAGCGTCATAGACTTCTGGGTACTCACCATGCTGGTCATGACCAGCCAAGGCGGCATCCAAGCGCTGAGCCGTTCCTTCTTCGGTAAGATGGTGCCTAAGGAAAACTCCAACGAGTTCTTTGGTTTCTACAACATCTTCGGCAAGTTCGCCGCCATCATGGGACCTCTCTTGGTCGGCGTATTCTCCCAGGTAACTGGCAATTCGCGCTTCGGTATCCTGAGTTTGGTAATTCTGTTCGCCATCGGATTCGTACTGTTCCGCAGGGTTCCGGTACCTGAAGAGAACCCTATTTGAGATATCTGTAATAACTAAAAACAACAAGACAAACAATCAGGGCCATGACCGGAAAACTACTTTCCTGTCACGGCCCTTTTTTACTATTACGTTCATCCGTCTATCAATATCCATATCGATCTGCCATCAGTGGTGTGCCCAGCAACCACATAGTTCACTTGTCTGTATTAATCAACTACAACTCATCTTCTTTACTGTTTCATCAAGGAAGTGTATTACATCGTCGCTTGCTTTTTCAAACCATTCATCGAAATACATATCAAAATGCCCTATGGGGAAGGATATGACTTCCACTTCATGTCCCAGTATTTCTGCCAGCTTTTTATGCGATTCTGGAGATACAAGATTGTCCTGTTCACATACCAATAGTAGCACCGGGCAATTTACATTTTTTGCAGACTCCAGTGGATCTTTAGCGTGAGGCATTAGCGCCAACCTGGCACATGTCTCGTTCACAAATGTGGTGGATTTCTTAGCAAGCCTTGCAATCCCTTCCATAGCACCTTCTCTGGCTAACATCGCTATACTTCCCGGTTTGCCATATGCAGGATACTTATGAGGGGATAACCCGAATCTGGAGCGCCCCTTATCTCTCTGTCCATGAACGAACAATTTGAGGAAATATCCCATGCCTACATCATCAAGATACAGCTTAGAATCAGCCTTATGATCAAAGGCACCACATTGCCCGATAACAGCCGCTATTCTTTCATCCTGTCCAGCAATTACGATTCCATAATTGGCACTAGCGGATGTTCCCCACAACACAATTTGGTCTTCTTCTACATCGTTTCGAGACCTGGCGTAACTGATCGCACCTTTAAGATCTTCTATTTGATACGGCCCACAGTATAGTTGCCTGGGTTCACCTTCACTTTCGCCATAATACCGGTAGTCATATAGCAGAACAGCATATCCTGCATCAGAAAACTTTTCGGCATACTTTTCGAGTTCCATATCCTTCGTGCCGCTAAATCCATGGCTCATGATGATACATGGCCCTTTACAATTCTTTCCATGTCTATAGAACCAACCGGAGACCGTCGATCCCTTCACTTCAAAGGAAACCTCTTCTCTATTATCAGGTATTTCGCCTTTAGTCTCTGCAATCTCAATTGGTTGTTTTTCCACCGCTAAAATCGGTGCAAATATGACAATGCACAAGTACAATACGACTGCACTTACGACTACCCCCAGTATGTAGAGCGCGATCATCTTACTCATCTCCTTCTTGAGGTTACACTCCGCCTGTGATTCAGCACCATCTTACACTTCGTTCAGTTTTAGGACATACTACAACTATATTATACTAATAATTTTAATCGAAGTCATTCTTCGTGGTCCCTTACACCGTTACTTATCAGTTATTCCTCTCAAAAGACAACAGGCCCGGGAAATTTCCCGGGCCTGTCCTGTTGGGGGTATATGAAGAAACTAGATTTCTCCTAGTGTGTTTAATGCCTTTGCCAATACCACATTCATCTCTGCGTTGTTAAGAGCTCTGTCCGGAGCAAACTGGCCGTTTCCGGTACCGGAAATCAGACTCAATGAGGTAAGGTATGCCAAGTCTGCAGTAGTGTCCGCATCGCTTACATCGCCGAAGGCAACTGCTGCTGCAGTTCCACTAGCCACGCCGCGCGCCTGCAATGCGTCAGCCAGTAAGGCTATGGCCTCGTCTCTGGCGATATCGCCATCAACTTCAGCAACAAGATCCACATCCAGGAAGCGGTTCAGGTTGGCCAGATATCTGGTTGCATCCGCATTAGACTTCAGATAGAATCCACCTTCGTCATCCGCTGTGCTGTAACCGCCATTCAGGAGGTCATAGACATAGTCTTCAGCCCAGTGGTTCAGGAAGTTGGGTGCCAACGTCCAGTTATGATCAGCCTCGGTCACGATTACTTCTTGCTCAGTGATGTAGTCACTCAGGAAGTCTCTGGTTTCCGCACCTTCGTCATAGACTACAGTCGCTTGACCCACACCGGTGCCTGGGAAGTTACCACCACCACCGGCCCGGTAGTTGTTCATGGCCAGGGTGAATACGTCATCCGCTGCAACAGGGCTACCTTCGAAGGTCAGGGATACGATTCTGTCTCCCAAAGGTCTGGTTACATCGATTACATACTCCACGCCATCAATCTGGTCGTAATAGTAACCTTGGAACTCCGGATTGATTAAAGGCATGTCGCCGCTGCCCGGAGTGATCTGATTGAAGTTCGTAGCAGCATGCTCAAGATAAGCTTTCAGGTTTTCACCTGTAATCTCGATGGCTACCAGGATATCGTCATAGAGATAGATGTTGCCCACGCCGGCAAGAGAAATCTCACCTTCGGGGATGTCCGTATAATCGTCAGGACCGCCTGCGCCGTAGCGGAACGGTGCCGCCATCGAAAGTACAGGATTCTTCATAGCTTCTGCGTTCAGTTCTGAGTTCTCGATAGCCCAGGTTTGTACGTCGGTAATCAGCTGAATCATGTTGGTGTCGGTGATTCTGGATCCTCTGGATGTGATTTCAACATCAGTGGCGCCAGCGATGTTGCCTTCCATATACTCCACAGTCGCGTCATGATAGAAAGACATGGCTTCCACAAAATCGGCATCCGGCTCAGTGTAAGCACCCTTGGCATCCGTATTGACGGTTTCGCCTGTAGCCTCGATTACATCCCATCCGGCATTGGTTTTTTCCAGTTGCAGGCGAGTTATGGAAAGTCCGCGTCCATGCTGCTTGCCTTGAATAACAAGAACATCATCACCACTTACTTCGTTTGTGACATAAGTTACGTTAGTGCTATGGGTATGTCCATACATGACAACGTCGATTCCAGGAACAGTCTTGGCCATCTGGTCTACGGCGTTCTCAACAGGGAAATCTTCATTGACGCCTGCCAAACGGTTGTCCATAACCATTTCGCCGTTCACCATCTTGTATCCCAGTCCGGAGTGGCTGAGAAGCACAATCACATCCGCACCCTCATCCTGAAGCATGGGCACGTATTTGGCTACGGATTCCACTTGATCCAGCGGCTCATATTCATAATCAATCTTGCTACCGTACCATGGGTACCAGCCGGGAGTGGTCACGCCCAGCACGCCAACCTTGACGCTATCTCCGTTGGCCAGCTCTTTGTCCAGCACCACGTAGGGTTCGAACACCAATTCGTCGGTGCCTTCATAAACAGTATTGCAGCTCAGTGTTGGAAAGTCCGCATCGTCCACGAAATCGTGGAGGGCCGTGAGTCCGTTCTGGAACTCATGGTTTCCCAGCACCATGGCATCATAGTCCAGGTAATCCATGGCGTAAGCGAAGGGGTTCTCCACGTCCGGCAGATCCGCGGTCGGATTCTTGACGCCCCAGTAATAGGCCAAGGAACTTCCTTGGATGGTATCACCGGTGTCGAAAAGCATCACGTTGTCGTTCTCGTCACGGAGCTGATCGATCAGGGTCACCACCCGGGCCAAAGAGCCCTTCTTGTTGGTACTGCCCGAGAAATAGTCATAAGGAACCATGTAGCCGTGCAGGTCAGTCGTCTGCAGTAGTACCAGTTCCGTTTCGGTCTCAGCGGCAAACGCCCCTGAGGCTGGGCCAAATGCAGAAATAAGCATCAAGGCAACCAGTAGTAGCGATAATTTTTTCATAAATCCTCCCAAGATTTTTTTAACAACCGGATAGTTCTAGTTGTCTATACGTATTTATGTCTATGTATGTATTCTTCGCCTATGCCCAAATTCCTGCATAAAAAAAGCAAAATCTGAAATATTTCAGATTTTGCCTTGCTTTGTCATTTTTGCCTGTCACGAAAAGCCCGTTCGATGTCCCGACTGGCCTGTTTCTTGGCCAAGTCGTGGCGTTTATCATAGAGCTTCTTACCCTTGACCAACGCGATCTCCACCTTTACCTTACCATGGTCGTTGAAGTACATGGAGAGTGGCACCAAGGAGAGTCCTTTCTCCTTGACCTTGCCGAGGAGTTTCTTGATCTCATACTTGTGCATCAAAAGCCTTCTCTTACGCTCCGGCTCATGATTCATATAGCTTCCCTGTTCATAGGGGCTGATGTGCACCCCCTCCAGGAAGATTTCTCCTTCATAGATGCTGGCATGGCTATCCTTCAGGTTGACTCGTCCTGCCCGGAGGCTTTTCACTTCCGTACCCTGCAGGCTGATCCCCGCTTCAAAGGTTTCCAGGATGTGGTAGTCATGTCTCGCTTTCTTGTTTTTGGTTATGGTTTTCATCTTCTCACCGCCTATTTCACGATTTCGAAATCCAATTGCCTTAAGGCCTCATCGGCACGCACCAGCTGTACGGTCACTGCATCACCCATTCTATAGGTTTTGCCAGTCTTCTCGCCTACCATACTCATACTCGATTCATCGTAGTTGTAATACTGGTCGTTCAGGGTACTGACCTTGACCAGACCCTCTGCCAAGTTGTCCAAGCGTACAAAGAACCCGGAGGCGATGACGCCGCTGATCCTAGCCTCAAATACTTCTCCAACCTGCCCGGCCATGTATTCCACAACCTTGAGCTTTACAGCTTCACGTTCCGCTTCTTCTGCAATCAGCTCCTGATCGGAGGAAACGCTTGCCGCCTTCACCGCTTCACGATACCACTTATCGGACTTCTTCTGGTTCATGGTGCCCCGTTTGACCCGTTTCAGGGCCCGGTGGACGAAAAGATCCGGATACCGACGGATGGGCGAAGTAAAGTGGCAATAGTAGGTAGCCGCCAGGCCGAAGTGTCCGACACTCTCTGGCAGGTAGCGAGCATGCATCATAGATCTGAGCAGCATGATGGAGAGTTCCTCCTCATAAAGCTCGCCCTTAATCTTTTCCATCAGCTCCGCATAGATCCGGGGATGGATTTCATCTCCTGTGCGTTCCACTTTGAGATCGTATTTCTTAAGCATATTGTTCAGTCGGTCCAGCTTTTCAAGACTGGGATCCTCGTGCACCCGGTATATGGCCGGCATTTCCGACCAGTGCAGGTGCTCGGCCACTGTCTCGTTGGCCACCAGCATGCATTCCTCGATGATGGATTCCGAGACCGTACGGCTCCTAATTTTCAGTTCCTTGACCGTGCCGTCCTCATTCATGACCACCTTGACCTCTGGAAATTCAAAGTCAATGGCGCCCCGCTTCAGGCGGCGCTTCTTCAAGATATCCCGGAGTTCCGACATGGTTTCAAACATGGGCAGGAAATCCTGGTAACGTTTCTTCAGTTCATTATCTTCACCGACAAGCAGTTCCGTCACATCGGCATAGGTCATGCGCTCATCCACATGGATGATGCTGGGTCCGATTTCTGACGAGAGCACCTTGCCCTGGCGGTCGATGACCATCTCGCAGCTCATGCTCAGACGATCCACATTGGCGTTCAAACTGCAGATACCGTTGCTAAGTTCCACAGGCAGCATAGGAATAACCCGGTCAGGGAAATAGACCGAGGTAGCCCGTTTGTGGGCTTCCTTCTCTAGCGGCGTATTCTTCTTCACATAATGGGATACATCTGCAATGTGCACGCCCAGCAGATAATTACCCTTCTTATCCCGCGATAAGGTTACCGCATCATCCAGATCCCTGGCGTCCGCTCCGTCAATGGTCACGGTCGGCAGATTCCTAAGATCCTTGCGATTGGTCAGATCCTCGCCTTCAGTAGTCTGAGGCATTTGGGCCGCTTCCTCCAGCACATCCTTAGGGAATTCCAATGGCAGCTCGTAGTTCTTGATGATGCTCAGGATATCCACCCCGACCTCATCGGCATAACCCAGAATCTCCACGATGCGCCCTTCAGCGGCCTTCTCGCCTTCCGGCCACTTAGTGATCTCACCGACCACCTTCTGTCCGTCTTTGGCGCCTTTGCTCTTCTTATCTTTGATGTAGATATCCTTCCCGATCGACAGATTGTCCGGGACCAGGAATCCGAAATTCTTATTCTTCTGGTAGGTTCCGACGATGGTCTCGTTCTTTCTTACGACCACCCGCTCTATAGTTCCCTCGCGTTTCTCACCGTGAGCCTTCTTAAAGGGTTTGACCAGCACGTGGTCCTTGTCCATGGCACCGTGCAGGTTGTCTGGCGAGATAAAAAAGTCACCCTTCTCCCGTTCCTCGGGATCCGAAGGGATCACAAAACCGAACCCTCTCGGGTTACCCTGTAATTTTCCCAGAACAAATCCTATATGCTTGGGCAATGCGTAGCGCTTCTTCTTGGTGACGATGATTTCGCCTTTCTGCTCGCTTTTGCGAAGCAGTTCCAAAAAGGGATATACGTCATCCCCAGTAATATCCATGGCCGCCATAAGGTCATCAATAGACAAGGGATTATATCCCTCTTCATTCATCCTTTTTAATACTGTTTCTTTATCAATCATGTTTCCTCCTTGTTGGTCGGCGTATTCTTTGTGGAAACAAAAAGAGCCATTGTCTGTGACAACGGCTCTATCAACTACCCTACAATGTAAAGAATCAGTGTGAACAACAAGAATCCGATGGCTGCCCCGGCCGAAACCTTAGCTAACAATGCATCTAATCCTTTGTTCTTACCAAATATCTGATCCGCCCCACCGTCAATCGTTCCAGAAAGACCAGCACTTTTACCTGGTTGTAACAACACGGTTACAATCAGAGTCAATGCGGCGATAAATTGCAATACAGTTAAAAATATGGTCATCACTTCACCTCCAACTTACATATCAACAGTCCTATTCTAGCATAAAGGCCCATTTAGCACAACAAAAAAAGGGGCAATTCGCATTGCCCCTCAAGTTTATCGCAAGTTGTAGAACGTGTCGTTGCCCGCGAATACGGCTACATCACCCAATTCGTCCTCGATGCGCAGCAGCTGATTGTACTTGGCTACACGGTCGGATCTGGATGGAGCACCGGTTTTGATCTGTCCGGCGTTGGTCGCTACAGCGATATCCGCAATGGTGGTGTCTTCGGTCTCACCGGAACGGTGAGAGATGATTGCTGTGAAACCGGCCTTGTGAGCCATCTCAATGGCGTTCAGGGTCTCGGTCAATGTACCGATCTGGTTCACTTTCACCAGGATAGAGTTGGCAGCACCCAACTGGATGCCTTTGGCCAGACGCTCGGTATTGGTCACGAACAGGTCATCGCCTACGATCTGCAGACGGTCACCCAATTTTTCATTCATATATACGAAACCGTCCCAGTCTTCCTCGGCCAGTCCGTCCTCGATGGATACGATGGGGTATTTGTCCAACAGGTCGGCGTAGTAGTCAACCATCTCTGTGGAGGTAAGCTCTCTGTTCTCAGAAGCCAGAATATATACTTTTCTTTCAGCATCGTAGAACTCAGTTGAAGCCGGGTCCATAGCGATACGGAAATCTTCACCAGAAACGAATCCTGCTTCTTTGATGGCCATAACGATGTATTTCAGGGCGTCTTCATTGGATTTCAGATCCGGAGCGAAACCACCTTCGTCGCCTACTGCGGTGTTCAGTCCTTCGGACTTGAGTACTTTCTTCAGATTGTGGAATACTTCAGCACACATTCTGAGACCTTCTGCGAAGGAAGTCGCACCGACGGGCATTATCATGAATTCCTGGATGTCCACATTGTTGTCTGCATGGGATCCACCGTTTAGGATGTTCATCATGGGAACCGGAAGCTGCTTGCCGTTCACACCGCCAATATAGCGGTACAGGGGCAGGTTCAAGGATTCAGCCGTAGCTTTGGCCACTGCCAGGGAAACACCCAGGATGGCGTTGGCGCCCAGTTTGGCTTTGTTGGGAGTGCCGTCCAGTTCCATCATCAGCTGGTCGATGCCAGCCTGGTCTTCGGAATCAAGTCCGATCAGTTCCATAGCGATAATCTCATTCACATTGTCAACAGCGTCCAGGACACCTTTGCCCAGGTAACGGTCGGAATCTCCGTCACGCAGTTCAACTGCCTCAAACGCGCCGGTGGAAGCACCGGACGGAACGCCCGCTCTACCCATGGAACCATCTTCCAAATATACCTCAACCTCAACTGTCGGGTTACCCCTGGAGTCCATAATCTCTCTTGCGTACACATCTGTAATAATCATTTTTTTCCTCCTTATATCCTTTTCGTCATTGTAAACAATTTCACTACCTGCAGTCTACCACAGCTATAGCGTTTCGGCCAGTCTGCTACTTCTTGATACGCAGGCTTTTGCCGGTCATGGCTGCCGGTTGCTCGATACCCAGTACCTGCAGCATGGTCGGCGCGATGTCTTCCAGACATCCGTCGGACAGCGTGTAGTCCTGCATATCACTTGAAACCATCAGGAACGGCACCAGGTTGGTGGTGTGCGCCGTATGTGGTTTGCCGGTTTTTTCGTTGCGCATGGTCTCACAGTTTCCATGGTCCGCGGTCACGAAGATGACGCCGTCTTTGGCCTCGACGGCCTCCACTACGTTCTTCAGACAGGCATCGATGGTCTCTGCCGCCACGATGGCCGCGTCCAATATACCCGTATGTCCCACCATGTCCGGATTCGCGAAGTTCAGGATGATCACATCATAGATATCCTTCTCAATGGCCATAACCACTTTTTCGGTTACCTCGAATGCACTCATCTCCGGTTGCAGATCGTAGGTGGCCACCATGGGTGAGGGAATCAGTATGCGATCCTCTCCTTGGTTCGGCTCTTCCTTGCCTCCGTTGAAAAAGAAGGTCACATGGGCATATTTCTCAGTTTCCGCGATGCGCAGCTGCCTCTTCCCTTGCTCGGCGAGCACCTCTCCCAGAGTATGGGTCAGGTCATCCGGCGGGAACGCAACCTTGACGTCCAGTGCTGCCTCATATTCAGTCAGGCAGATATATTCCACATGAAGGGGATCCTTGGCGAAATCCTTGAATCCATCCTGGATGAAGGCCCTGGTGATCTCACGGGCCCGGTCGGCACGGAAATTACAGAAAATAATCGTATCCCCATCCTGCACCACTCCTACCGGTTCCTCAGTCCCGATGACTGTAGGCAAAACGAATTCGTCGTTCTCCCCCCGGTTGTAAGCTTCTTCCACCGCGTCCATAGCGCTAGCGGCCTTCAGGCCTTCGCCTTTGGCCATGGCATTGTAGCCTTTTTCCACGCGATCCCAGCGCTTATCCCGGTCCATGGTATAATAGCGGCCACTCACCGTAGCGATTTCACCCAGGCCGATTTCCTTCATGGCGCTCTCCAGCTGTTCCACGTAGATCTTGGCTGATGTGGGTGGTACGTCACGTCCGTCCAACAGCGCATGCATGTAGAGCCTTTTCACGCCCTTCTGCTTGGCCAATCGAACCATGGCGATGATCTGTTCGACATGGGAATGCACTCCACCGTCTGACAGGAGTCCCAACAGATGTATGCTCTTGTCCGCTTTGACCGCATTTTCCATGCCTTCCACCAATACCGGATTCTCGAAAAAGTCTCCGTCCTGGATGCTCTTGTTGATGCGGGTCAGGTCCTGGTAGACCTTGCGGCCCGCCCCTATGTTCAGATGGCCTACTTCAGAGTTGCCCATCTGCCCTTCGGGCAGACCGACTGACATTCCGGACGCATCCAGTCTGCTCATAGGCGCCATTTCCTGCAGGATATCCCAATAGGGGGTCTCCGCCAGCAGGATGGCGTTATATTTTTTTTCTTCTCTCAGGCCCCAGCCGTCGAGAATACATAACATTACCGGTTTCTTACTCATAGCTTCTCCTATTCAAAGTTCACCAGTCTGGCGAAATCCTCCGCCTTCAGGCTTGCGCCGCCTACCAATGCACCATCGATGTTCTCTCTGGCCATCAATTCGTCCACATTGCCCGGCTTCACGCTGCCACCATACTGGATGCGGACCGCATCCGCAACAGTCTGGTCGTAGAGCTCGGCGATCAATCCGCGGATGAAACCACACATCTCTTCCGCCTGATCGCTGCTGGCTGTCTCCCCGGTGCCGATGGCCCAGATGGGCTCATACGCAACGACGATTCTGGCCATGTCCGTGGCAGGAACATCCTGAAAATCCCGGACCAATTGCTTTCTGACGAAATCCTTCTCCGCGCCGGCTTTTCTGGTCTCCAGTGATTCACCGCAGCAGACGATGGGGATCAGTCCGTGGCTGAAGGATGTGAATACCTTCTCGTTGATGCTTTCGTCTGTCTCACCGAAGTATTCTCTTCTCTCCGAGTGTCCCAGGATCACATAATCCACATTAAGGGATTCGAGCATCAGGGGAGATACCTCTCCGGTATAGGCTCCGGACTCCTTCTGGTGCATGTTCTGGGCACCCAGCTTGATATCCGTACCAGCAATGGCTTGACCTACAGCCTGCAACGAAACGAAGGGTACGCAGAGACACACTTCCGTATCCACCTTCTGGACCAGAGCCTTGATGCTCTCGGTCAGTGCCACGCCTTCCTCGACAGTTGTGTTCATCTTCCAGTTTCCTGCTATTATCGGTTTTCTCATTTTTTCTCCTTATCTCTCACTGATGGCATCAATGCCTGGAAGGACCTTGCCTTCGAAAAACTCCAGGCTGGCTCCTCCGCCAGTCGAGATGTGGGTCATCTGTCCAGCCAAACCGGACAACTGGGCCGCAGCCGCCGAATCTCCGCCGCCGATGATGGTCACCGCGTCGGCATCAGCCAAGGCTTGGGCTACCCCGAAGGTACCCTTGGAGAAGTTCTCCATCTCGAAAACTCCCATGGGACCGTTCCAAATCACAGTCTTGGCGCCGGCGATCTCAGCCGCGAAAGTAGCCAGCGATTTGGGTCCAATATCCAGTCCCATCTGATCCGCAGGCATCTTGTCCGCATCCACAGTCTCGCAAGGGACTTCATTGCTGAAGGCCGGTGCGACAACTACGTCCTGAGGCAAAAGTAGACGTACTTTCTTCTCCTTCGCCTTGCCCATCAGTTCGAGGGCCAGATCCAGCTTGTCCTCTTCCAACAGAGACGAGCCAATTTCCAGACCCTGAGCCTTCAGGAAAGTAAAGGCCATGCCTCCGCCTACGATCAAGGCATCCACCTTGTTCAGCAGGTTCTCTATGACCCCAATCTTGTCAGAAACCTTGGCGCCACCCAGGATGGCCACGAAAGGACGCTTAGGCTCCTCCATGACTTTTCCCATGATGTCGACTTCTTTTTTAACCAGGTAGCCCAAAGCCGAAGGCAACAGGCTGGCCACACCCACATTGGATGCATGAGCCCTGTGGGCCGTACCGAATGCGTCGTTGACGAACATCTCACCCAGGCTTGCCAACTCCTTGGCGAAACCCGTTCCGTTCTTGGTCTCTTCAGCCCTGTAGCGGGTGTTCTGCAGCAACATCACCTGTCCGTCTTTAAGATCCATAGACAGTTTTCTGGCCTGCTCACCGACTACGGTATCGTCACCGGCGAATTGCACCTCTGTGTTCAGCAGAGCGCTCAGACGCTCGGCCACCGGTGCCAGGGAAAACTCCCGTTTGGGTTCACCTTTGGGACGTCCCAAATGGGACATCAGGATGACTCTGGCGCCTTGTTCCCGCAGATACTCAATACTAGGCAAGGCGGCCTGTATACGGGCGTCATCTGTGATGGCTCCCTGATCCATGGGTACGTTGAAATCGCAGCGTACCAGCACGCGCTTTCCGCGCACGCTCAGTTCTTCAATTCCTTTTTTGTTTCTCATATTTCCTCCACAAACTGAAAAATGCGAGCCGCAAGGATCGCATTCTTCTTACCGCTTATTCGATCGAATTAAAGTCCTTTAGAATCGATGTAGGCCGCCAGGTCTACACAACGGGTTGCGTATCCTGTCTCATTGTCATACCAGGACAGCACTTTAACCATGTCGCCATCGATGGCCATGGTGGACAGTGCATCCACAGTGGAGGAGCTGGGGCTACCGTTGAAGTCTTTGGAAACCAGCGGCTCGTCGGTGTAAGCCAGGATACCGGCCAACGGGCCTTCGGCCGCTTCCTTCAATGCCGCGTTGATTTCTTCAACAGAAGCTTTCTTGTCCAGTTCGAGCACCAAGTCCACTAGGGATACATTGGGGGTCGGAACACGGATAGCCATGCCATTCAGTTTGCCTTTCAGCTCGGGCAGTACCAAGGATACTGCTGCCGCTGCACCAGTGGTGGTCGGAATCAGGTTCTCGCCCGCCGCTCTGGCTCTTCTCAGGTCGCTGTGGAACTGATCCAGAATCTTCTGGTCGTTGGTGTAGGAGTGGATCGTGGTCATCAATCCTCTCTTGATGCCGAAGGTGTCGTTCAGGACCTTGGCTACCGGGGCCAGACAGTTGGTGGTGCAGGAAGCGTTGGAGATGATGACATCTTTATCTTTGTCATATTTGTCCTCGTTCACGCCCATGACGATGGTGATGTCTTCATTTTTGGCCGGAGCCGAAATGATGACCTTCTTGGCACCTGCTTCGATGTGTCCCATGGCTGCTTCCTTGGTGCGGAAGAATCCGGTGGATTCGATAACGATATCCGCACCGACTTCACCCCAACCTAGGTTCTTGGGCTCACGCTCAGAGAACACCTTGATTTTCTTGCCGTCTATCACTATATCGTTTCCATCGGCAGATACGTTACCAGCGTACGTGCCATGGATGCTGTCATATTTAAATAGATGTGCATTCGTTTTTGCATCCGTCAAGTCGTTGATGGCTACCACCTCGACATCGGGATTCTGAAGAGCCGCTCTCATTACCAGCCTACCAATCCTACCAAAACCATTAATACCAATTCTTACCATAATTTCCTCCTCCTAAAACATATATAAAAAATTGCAACACACAAATTTAGAACTATTTAATATAATAGGTAGAAAAATACCACAACAGATTATACATCATTTACTTCATTTTGTCTGCAATTTCCTCCAACTTTCTGAGCCGGTGGTTGACTGCAGATTTACTAATCGGGGGGTCAAACATCTCGCCTAATTCCTTCAGGGAGGAAGAGGGAAACTCCAGACGCAGTCGGGCTATTTCCTTCAAAGTAGGCTTCAGTTTTTCGATGCCCATCGCCCGGTCTATGGCGTGGATGGCCTCCAGTTGGCGCACTCCCGTGTTGACCACTTTGTTCAGGTTGGCGGTCTCGCAGTTGACACCGCGGTTCACCCGGTTTCTCAGATCCTTAATGATGCGGATATTCTCGAATTCCAACAGTTTCTTATGCGCCCCGATCACATTGAGGAAGGTCACGATGTCATCACTGCCCTTGAGGTAGATGACAAAACGGCCCTTTCTCTTGTTGATTCTGGCTTCCAAGTCGAAGCGTTCCATGGCTTTGAGAATGAAATAGGCATTGGACGCATTGTGTGAGGTCAGCTCCAGGTGGTAGTCCCCCTCCGGATTGCTGACTGATCCCGCGCCCAGGAAGGAGCCCCGCAGATAAGCGCGATAGCAGCAGTTCCCGTTGAACATATCCTCCAAGTAGTCGTCCTCCAACCTCTCTTGGTAGGACAATTCCAGTTCCTTGAGCACCAGATCGATATGGGCCCTGCCCCGGATGCGGATTGTATATTTGTTGTTCTTCTTGAGTCTTTTCTTCTGACGCACCGAAACCTCTACCGGTATGTCGTAGAGGGCACGCAGCAACTTGAAAATCTTCCGTGCCACAGCAGCATTCTCCGTCTCGAATTCTAGCAGGTACTCCTCGGATAGGTTCTTTTTCACCAACCCATCGGAGCGGAGCAATGCCAGCAGTTCCGTATGTAGGCAGCAGTCGGTATCCGGGATGATGCGCGACAGATTGTTTTTAGTTTGTGATGAAAAGGACATCTCGACCTCCTGTTGTCTATTGGTACTTGTGCAGTTCCCGGTGCTTGACGATCACTCCGACGTCTTCCCGGTCCAAGTTCTTGGCGATGGCATCGGCGATGGCCACGCTGCGGTGCTGACCTCCAGTGCAACCGATGGAAATGACCAGCTGCTTCTTGCCTTCGCGCACATACTCAGGTACAAGGAAAGACAGCATGCCGTTCAGGGATTCCAGGAAGGTCCTGGTCTCCGCCATCTGTAGCACGTAATCGCGTACGATGGTATCCTTACCGGTGAGCGGCCTCATTTCGGGGTCATAAAAGGGATTGGGCAAGAAGCGCACGTCGAACACCAGATCGGAATCCAATGGCAGTCCGTACTTGAAACCAAATGATGCGACCGTAATGATCATCTTGGCCTCCCGGTTACCATAGAGCTCGTAGAGCAGCGTCTTGAATTCAGTGACCTTCATGTTCGAGGAATCTACGATGCGATCGGCCTGTTCCCGGATGGGACTCAGAATACGTCTCTCCTCGGCGATGGCCTCCGTGATATTCCCCTCTTCCTGGAGCGGATGCTTGCGCCTTGTCTCTTTGTAGCGGTTCATCAGTGTCGCGTCGTCTGCATCCATGTAGAGCACGTGGCAGTCGATCTTTTTCTTCTTGAGACGCGCCAGGCTCTTCTCGATGTCCTGCAGGAACTCCTTACCGCGTACGTCCGCTGCGATGGCCACCTTGGGAAAGAGGCCGATACGCTTCAAAAGCACGTGCTTGAAGAGATCTTCAATCATGGAGAAAGGATAGTTGTCAATGCAGAAGAATCCCATGTCCTCCAGGGCCCGCATGGCCTGGGTCTTGCCCGCGCCGCTCATACCGGTCACCAGAACCAGTGTTGTCTGTTCAATGTTTTCGCTCATCTGTGCCACCTCCAGAATATTTTGCATATAACTGCAAGATATATCTCGTTATCTATCCGCCTTGAGGGCCGCCTGCCTGCGCTCCGAGCGCATGGCCAGGAAATCCGTCAACTGACCTTCCTCGGCGCCTATCACTAGCGATTCGGGGAACCCGGTTTCTAAAAGCAGTGTCTCAACTGCATCCAAACGTCCAACCTGGTCCATCCAGTGGGCATCACTGCCCACGGACACCATCACCTGCTCCGCCTTGCAGAGCGACAGGATCTGTATCATGTTGTCCCGGGACCCGGGCCGTACCCTACCCATCATCGATGTGTTGTTGACCTCCAGGGCCACCTCATATCGCTTGCAGGCCTGAACTAGACGCTCTGCCTCCAGCGGAAAATAGGGATTCCCCGGATGACCAACGATGTCCACCAGTCCGCTCTCGATCGCCCCGACAAGCCGGTCCGTATTGGTAGCGGCATCGGCTTGTTCTATGGTCACATCGTGCAGGCTGCCGATCACGACATCCAATCTGGCCAAGATCTCAGGTGAAACATCCATCCGGCCTTCGTCACCCAGAATGTTGACCTCAGCTCCCCGCAAAAGGCGCACTCCCTCGATTTCCTCAGGCAGTATGAACTGGTTGAGAAAATGGTAGACCGCCTGGCTGGCGCCAGGCATGGCCGGTCCGTGATCGGTGTTGGCCAGCATGCGCAACTTGGTCTTGCCTGCTGCCTGGGCGTTCTCCCGGATCGTGGAAAATGCGTGACCCGAGAGGACCGTATGTGTGTGTAAATCTGCTATCAGTTCCATTTCAATCCTCCAGGACGAATTTCTCAATGGCGACGCCCACGCCGTTCTGTTTGTAGCATTCGGTTACATAGTCCGCTCTTTGTTTGACCTCATCGTCGGCATTGCCCATGGCCACACCCAGACCCGCATATTCCAGCATGGTCAGATCGTTGTGGTTGTCCCCGATGCACATGACCTCCTCCGAGCGTAAACCGAACTCCTCGGCGACGCGTTTCACCCCGGTACCCTTGGTAGCCACCGGATGGGAGACCTCCAGGAAATGGGGGTTGGAGCGCACGACATACAGCTTCTTGGGCCACAGACCCTCAATCCAGCAGGCCATGCTGTCGATCTCCTCCATGTCCTTGCTCTGGATGGTGATCTTGGTCAGTTCGTCATGACTTTGGAAAAATTCCTGCATGTCCCGGACCACATGAATGGGTACCTCCAGCCGCTCCTGGTAACGGGCCGCCAGCTCGGTCAGCTCGGCCACATGGATGTCATCCTCAAGGTAGTAATTGGCATGGATGTTGCGTCTGGTGACTTCACGGTGGATCCGCTCGGCGTAATCCATGGAAATCAGGTAATGTGCCAGTTTGTGTTCGTTCTCAATATCTGTGATATAGGCACCGTTGAAACAGATCAACGGCGTATCCAGCTCCAGGCTGCGAGCGTATTTTACCGTGGTGGAATACATGCGTCCGGTGGCGATGACCACCTTGACGCCTCTTTGTCTGGCCTCCTCGATAGCCTGTCTGTCCCGGATACCGATGCCCAGATCATCTTGTAATAAGGTACCATCCAGATCGATGGCCACCATCTTAATTGCTTTTTTCATCCCAAAAATTCCTTTAGTTCCTCTGCTTTTTTCAAACTCATATGCAATGTATCCGCTATATCCTGGGCACTGGCGCGTCGCACGCCTTTGGCCGATCCGAAAGTCGTCAGCAACAGTTTTTTTCGTTTGGGTCCGATGCCGGGCACAGAATCCAAGATTGAAGTAACCGTTCCCTTATCCCTTTTTTCCCTATGGAATGTGATGGCAAAGCGATGTGCCTCGTCCCGGACGCGCTGCACCAGATAGAGCGCTTCAGAATCCTTCTCCAGACGGATGGGTTCGCTCACACCTTCCTGGTACAGCAGCTCTTCCTTCTTGGCCAGACCGAAAGTGGGGATGGCACCGAAGCCATACTCCTTCAATATTGTTCGGGCAGAGGACAACTGACCCTTACCTCCATCGATGATGATCAGGTCCGGTGTCTTCTCGAACCCGGGTTTCATCTCCTGGGCACCCCAGAAACGGCGACTTAATACTTCCTGCATAGAGGCGAAGTCATTGGGTCCTTCCACGGTCCGGATGGTAAAGCGCCTGTACTCGCTGGTGGCAGCTTTTCCGTCCAGGAATACCACCATCGAGGCCACCGTATTGCTGCCCTGGATGTTGGAGATATCGTAACATTCGATGCGGTGCGGCGCCTCCGGAAGGGACAAGGCCTTCCCCAGATCGGACAACGCTGCCTCACTCAGTTGTTTCTTCTTTTTCTGCAAAGCCTCATCCAGATAGGTCAGTTTGGCATTCTCCTTGACCATATGGACCAAACGTCTGGACTCGCCACGCTGAGGCCGGAAGAGCTCTACTTTCTTGCCTCTTCTCTGTTTAAGCCAAGCTTCCAGCGAATCCTGTTCTTCCGGTAGCACATCCAGCAAAATCCTGGCAGGAATCTCCTTGCCGGTCAGGTAATACTGTTTCAGGAAAGCGGCCATGACCGCCGCTTCCTCCTGTCCACCGGTATTGTCCATCTCGAAGGTTTCCCGGCTGATGACCTTGCCGCCACGCACAAAGAAGAGCTGGACCACGGCCCGATCCTCCCCCGCATGCAGGGCGATGACGTCCTGGTCCTCCTTCTTCTCCATGATGACCTTCTGTTTCTCGCTGATGCTCCGAAGGGCCTGTATCTGGTCCCGAATGCGGCCGGCCTTCTCAAAGGCCAGTGCCTCAGCAGAAGAGCTCATCTCCCGGTTAAGCATCCGAATCAGTTCCTTGGTGTTTCCCTCCAAAAGTAGGATCACTTCCCGTACCTGCTTGCCATACTCCTCTTTGTCGATCTTGCCCATGCAGGGCGCCTCGCAGCGCTTGATCTGATAGTTGAGACAGGGCCGCTTGCGGTTCCTGAATTTCTGGTTGCCGCAGGACCGAAGTAAAAACAGCTCCCGGATGATGCTCAAGGCCTCATGCATGGCCCCGGCACTGGTGTAGGGTCCAAAATAGCGTGAACCGTCCGTACCCCGGCGACGCACGATCTGCACCCGGGGATAGTCTTCTTGGATCGTGACCTTGATATACGGGTAGTGCTTGTCATCCACCAGACGGATATTGTATTTGGGCCGGTACTCCTTGATCAAGTTGCATTCCAGCACCAGCGCCTCGGTCTCGCTTTCCGTGACGATCCATTCCAGATCTTGGATCTGAGACACCATGATGGCCGTCTTTGGACGGTCCACCTTTTCCCGGAAATAGCTCATGACCCGGTTCTTCAAATTCTTGGCCTTGCCCACATAGAGGACCTGGCCCTTGTCACCCCGCATCAGGTAGACACCTGGTGACTTGGGCAGTCTACGGAGCTTCTTCTCTATGTTCTTTCCAGTAGCCAATCCAGTTCACCTCAAATACTTTCTTCAGATATTGACCCGTATAGGACTCTTTCACCTGGGCAACCTCCTCGGGCGCCCCCAATGCCACAACCTGACCACCGCCGGTACCGCCGTCCGGCCCCAGGTCGATGATGTAGTCCGCCGTCTTGATGACGTCCAGGTTGTGCTCAATGACCAATATGGTGTTGCCGGCATCTGCCAAGCGGTTTAGCACCTCCAGCAGTTTGCGGATATCGTCGATATGCAGTCCTGTGGTCGGCTCATCCAAAATATATAGCGTCTTGCCCGTGCTCTTCTTGGACAACTCGGTCGCCAGCTTGACCCGCTGGGCCTCACCGCCTGACAAGGTAGTGGCAGGCTGTCCCAGCCGGATGTAGCTAAGACCCACATCCATCAGAGTCTTCAGTTTTCTCTCGATCCTGGGGATGCTCTCGAAGAAATTGTATCCCTCCTCCACCGTCATATCCAGCACGTCGGCGATGGTTTTCCCCTTATATTTCACTTCCAAAGTCTCACGGTTGTAGCGTTTGCCGCCGCATACCTCGCAGGGTACGTAGACATCGGGCAGGAAGTGCATCTCGATCTTGATGATGCCATCACCTTTACAGGCCTCGCAGCGTCCACCCTTGACGTTGAAGCTAAAGCGGCCCGGTTTGTAGCCCCGGATTTTGCTCTCCTTGGTTCTGGAGAAGGTATCCCGGATGATATCGAAGGTTCCGGTATAGGTCGCCGGGTTGGAACGCGGCGTACGCCCGATGGGGCTCTGGTCGATGTTGACCACCTTGTCGATATGCTCCAGTCCTTCGATGCGTTCATGCTTGCCCGGTATGACCCGGGTCCCCAACAGGGATTTCTTCAGGCTCTTGTAGATGATCTCGTTGACCAGGCTGGATTTTCCAGATCCCGATACCCCGGTCACGCAGTTGAACACACCGAGCGGTATGGATACATCGATACCTTGCAGGTTGTTCTCTGCCGCACCCACGATTTTCAGGTGTTTCCGGTTTCCTAACCGTCGGCTGGTGGGGATATCCACGGTCTTACGACCTGAGAGGTAGTCCCCGGTCAAAGAATCCTTGTTGTCCGCCACCTGTTCCGGTGTACCGCAGGCCACGATATGTCCCCCGTGCTCACCGGCACCAGGTCCGATGTCGATCAGCCAGTCGGCTTCCAGCATGGTTTCCTCGTCGTGTTCTACCACAATCAGGGTGTTACCCAGGTCCCTCAGGCGCTTCAAGGTAGCAATCAGCCTCGAATTATCCTTCTGGTGCAGCCCGATGCTGGGCTCGTCCAAGATATATAACACACCTACCAGACTGGACCCGATCTGGGTAGCCAACCGGATGCGTTGGGCTTCCCCGCCGGATAGTGTACCAGCGGTCCGCGACAACGTCAGATAGGAAAGTCCTACATTATCCAAAAAGAGCAGTCTCTCGTTGATTTCCTTCAGGATCTGCATGGCGATCATCTGATCCCGTTCGCTCAGTTCCAGACTATTGAAAAATCCGATGGCCTCCACGATGGACAGGTCACTCACCTGGGCGATGTTCCGTTCACCCACCAGCACACCCAGCACCTCGTCCTTCAGTCTTGTACCCCCGCAGTCGGGACAGGAATGGAATGACATGAAGCTCTCGCTCCACTTTCGGGAGAGCTCTGAGCTGGTCTCCTTGTGCCGGCGTGTCAGGTTGTTGAACACACCCTCGAAGCGGGTGTCCCAGTTCTGTTTCTTTCCGTACTTGGAGCTGACATACTCAATGCGAATCTTCTCACGACCGGTGCCATTGAAGATTTTCTCCTTGACCTTGGCTGGGATGTCCTTGAAGGGTGTATCCATGGAAACACCATAATGAGCCGCCACCGCTTCCAGCATGGCCGGGTAGTAGTTGCTATTCTCACCGGCGAAGGGCAGAACCGCCCCCTCCCGCAACGTCAGTTCCGGATTGGGCACTACCAGCTCCTCGGAGACTTCCATCTTGTAGCCGATACCATGGCAGGTGGGGCAGGCCCCATAGGGGCTGTTGAAGGAAAAGGACCTTGGCGCTATCTCGGGCACCGAGATGTCGCAGTCGGGGCAGGCGAATTGTTCACTCATCAGGAGGTCACCGTTCCCGGTGTCCACAATAATGGTCCCCTCCCCGATCACCAGCGCCGTTTCCACTGAATCGGCCAGGCGAGAAGTAATCCCATCCCGAATGATCAACCGGTCGACGATGATCTCGATGGTATGCTTCTTGTTCTTCTCCAGCTTTATTTCTTCTTCCAGAAGACGCATCTCGCCATCCACCCGGACCCGGACATAGCCTTCCTTCTTGATGTTCTCGAACACCTTGATGTGTTCCCCTTTGCGCCCCTTGATGACTGGCGCCAGGAGTTGGATCTTTGCGCTTTCCGGCAAGGCCATGATCTTTTCCACCATCTGCTGGGCCGACTGGCTGGAGATGGGCTTGCCACACTTGGGACAGTGCACCACGCCGATGCGCGCGAACAGCAATCTCAAGTAATCGTAGATCTCGGTCACTGTACCCACCGTGGAACGGGGGTTCCGACTGGTGGTCTTCTGGTCGATGGAAATGGCCGGTGAGAGTCCTTCGATATAGTCCACGTCCGGCTTGTCCATCTGGCCCAAGAACTGTCTGGCATAAGACGAGAGCGATTCCACATAGCGGCGCTGTCCCTCGGCATAGATGGTATCGAATGCCAGCGAGGACTTTCCCGAGCCGGACAGACCGGTGATGACCACCAGTTTATCCCGCGGAATCTCTACGTCTATATTTTTCAGATTATGGACTCTAGCGCCCTTAACCACGATATTTTTTTGCATAATCCCTCCATGCTTCTATCACTGAGAAACATTATACACCAGGGAACGTGGTAGGCCAAATTTCCTAGTGAACATTTGTTCTATTATACCACAAAAAGAAGAGCCCTTAGGGGCTCTTCCATGATCCGATATCCGTAGTTCGCTAGATAATAGCAAGCGATGCGCTGCCGATGATGCCAGCCTCTTCTCCCAGCTGGGCCATCACCACATCAGGCCATATTTGGCCTGCGGTACAACAGCAGGCGAAGGCATCCCGGATCATGTCCAGGTATTCATTGGAGCTACACCCCACGCCGCCTCCAATGGCGATGCGTTCCGGATTGACGGTAAGACACAGATTGTAGAGTCCGGCCCCGGTCCAAGACGCCGTCCGCTTCAGGATTTCCCGAGCCATTTCATCTCCTGATTCAAAGGCCTCGAAAACAGTCCTCGCTGTGACAGACTCAGGGTCAGAACCAGCCAGTTCATAAATCAGGCTTCCCGGCTTTTCTTCCAAAGCCACTTTAGCGGCCCGGGCAATTGCCGGGCCTGCAGCCAGCGATTCCCAACTGCGTTTATTCTCGGAATCCAGTAAGGTCTGCCCTACTTCACCAGCATATCCCCTGTGACCTCTCATTAATCGTCCACCTGTGATGATGCCCGCTCCAATTCCAGTGCTGAGTGTCAGGTAGATGAAATCCTCGGTACCCTTTCCGGCACCGTACATCCACTCGCCAACGGCCGCCGCATTGGCATCATTATCTGCGTACAGAGGCAACGACCATTCTGCGGGGAACAACTCGCCTAAGGCCATGCCCTCCCAACCCGGAAGATTGACCGATGTAAGGATATGTCGTGCAGGCCCGGATATGGCTCCTGGAAAACCGATTCCTACGACAGAAAGCTCCGTGCTCATCCGGTATTCCGCGACCATGGCTAGCAGCCTGTCTTTCAAGTGGTCCGCACCCTTGTCCGGTTCGGTTGCAAAGGTCTGTTTGTGGCTCACACACCCTTGTCCGTCGACCAGGCCCATCGCCACTTTAGTCCCGCCGATGTCGATTCCCAATGTATTCATAACATACACCTCTCTTTAATATTTAATATACCCA
>DAOUPV010000093.1 GCA_030625965.1 Clostridia bacterium | reverse complement strand
ATAGCCGCTTAGCGCCATCTCCGGAAAACAGAGGATCCTGACGCCCTGTTTCTTGGCTTCACGCATCCGCTCCATAACTTTTTGCGTTGTCTTTTCCAGATTCCCCTCTATCGTGCGGAATTGGACCATTCCGATCTTCATTACATCTGCTCCTTACTCTTCCGGTGCTGATATCCGTCCGGAATCTAATCGTTGTCAATTTCTGTCTTCTCCAGGATTCTGACCAATCCGTTGTTGCCATCCACCTCAATCAGGTCGCCGTCGCGTATGGACGTCGTTGCCCGCCTGAGCCCGCTGACGCAAGGTATACCGAATTCCCTGGCTATGATAGCACCGTGCTGCAGACTGCCACCCACCTCCAGCACCGCTCCCGCAGCATTAAGAAAGATGACCGTCCATGACGGTTCGACCGCGTGCGTGACCAGAATTTCGCCTGGTAGAAGCGGCTTCTCGTACGGATCGTGCAACACCTTGGCCGGACCGCGTACCACACCAAGTGATATACTTTGTCCCTTCATACCACCCTCGGCAATCTCCGGTACTGGATTTATGGTTCTGCCCCGGCTATCGAAGGTGATGGGCCAGTGCTTCACGTTTTTCATGCGTCGGTACGGTTCCAGGTTAATCTGCATCAAGGGACGAAGTTCCAGTACTTGCTCCTTTTCCGCACGCTCAATCTGCTCCATGTGCAGGTCGAAAATTTGATCTGCCTCATCTAGACGCCCCTCAGCGACCCACTTCCGCCCGGTTACAAGTGCCAGCCGGTGTAAGCGTCCCAATAGCATCGCGACAACATATTTGGGCATCTCTCTTAAGCCAAAGAGTTTTTCATAGCGTTCCAGGTTCCTTAGGAAAACCTCTCCCTTGCCCTTGGCAATCGCTACCTGACTAAGTTTCTCTATGGCCCGCTGTTTCTTCTCTTCAGCCCGGCGTAGCGCATTATCCCCTACAGGAACCTCTATCAGTTGACGAAACAAAAGGGTGTAATCGTCCTCTGCGCGCGCTCTGGCCACATCGATCTCACAGAATCCCCGCCCGCCGTAACGCAACAGGTACTCGTCGATTTTAATCAAGAACGAATCATCAAAATCACGGGCCTGGATCCTGCGGACAAATTCATCCGCATCCCCTGTCTTGCTCAGTTCCGGATCAGAGGCCAATTCTTGCAGACTCCTGGTCATCGCGGTCGTAGGATTGCTGGGTAGAGCGATCCCCAAGGCCGCAATGTCCTCTTCCAAACCTTTACCCCGAAACATCCTCTTGATACGCCCCAGTGCCAATTGACCGGGTACGTAGCTAGCAGCATGTTCAGTTATGGGTCCAAGTATCGTAAAGCCCTTTTCTACCGTAGAGCTAAAGCTCTCTTCCCCCCTAAGTTTGCGAATATCTTGAAGTATTTTTTCAATCAGCGCCTGGTATCGTTCCAGCTGCGCCATAGGACGCAAAAACGCACCTGCAAGCCGTGGTATGTCCCGGAAAGCCACTCTGATCATGACTTTCCTGGCCTCCTTCATGGCACGCGTCATCTCCGTCGCCGTGTAGGTCACTGTAATCTCTTCTTTATGCTGGCGCACAGCGTAATCCTGATCCCCCACGGTCTGTACAGCCAGGCTTTTGCCCATGCCTCGCAGCATGTTGGAGACGTTTAAGTACTGCTTTCCATGCAGGTTCAACAGATAGCCGCCTTCAGTCGAAGGCATGATTCCCTGGGCCATGATCCTCTGCATGACCATCTCGTACAAATCGAGTCCCAGAACGGAAATCTGCCTGTCAATCCCCTGAGAGGTCTGCATCACATCCACATAGAGTGTCCTCGTCTCGCCCGGTCGGCTCAGCATTTCTTCAAACAAAGGGAAGTACGCTGTGATGAGCCGGACCTGGAGCAGATACAGTGTCTCACCCTCATAAGACCATTCGATGTCCACCGGATATCCGAAAGCTTCTTCACAATCGTGCACCAAAGAGGCTACAGACAAGATGTGCTCGTCATCCAGAAGGGCGTCTGCTTGCCCATCTGCCGGATTTTTTCTTAAAAAGTGTTCCTTATATTTCTCCACAATATAACAGTCCGGCGTAAGCGCTCCGCCCACCAAGGCCTCGCCCGGACCAGCTACGGCATTGATCATGATTTCATCGTAACAATTGTCCTCCGGATTGATGGAGAAGCCGACACCGCTAACCTCGGAGTCCAGTTGGCGTTGCACGACGACCGCCATTTTGGGTTCAGAGACAGCAAGTCCATTCTTCAGCCTGTAGGAAACCACCCGGTAATCGAACAGGGACGACAGGGTCAGCGCCACCGCTTCCTCCAGGTCCTTCCTATCCACATCCAAGCAAGAATGGTACATCCCAGCGAAGCTGGTATCCTCGCAATCCTCGTCTGGCGATGAAGAACGCACGGCTGACAGACCGTCGAGTCCTGCTTTTAGCCAATAGTCATCCACAACCCTTTTCTGCTCCGGATCGAAGCGGAGGAGCCGGACCTTTTCCTGCAGATCTGCGCAGACTGCCGGTGTCGGGTCTTTGACATATTGCTCCCATTCCAGGTAGGTATGGATGGTCCGAAACCAAGAGTCGAAGAACGATACAGGCAGCACGAAACCATCCGGTACAGGAAATCCAAATTCAATGGCCTGCATCAGCCCATAGGCTTTACCTCCGATTTCTTCCCTTGAAGGTTTGTCTTCGGTTGTCAATTTATAAACCACTACCATATGCCCTCCTTTTGCCTTAGTCCACCGTCCAATTGTTTAACCCTTCACCCTAAACGTCCTGTTCAGCCAACCCATCAGCAGCGGTCTGGTCTTGAAAGCGATCAGACTGCAGAGATAGCCCATCAATACCCCGGCCAGCACATCAGTCGGATAATGCACATAGAGATAGAGCCTTGAAAAAGCAATCAGGCTGGCCAGTACCATGCCTAGCCGGTATATCTCCAGGCGGCCGATCCTGGCCCTCTCCTTCCATAGCACGAAGGCTACAGCAAAGGAAGAGGACGCATGTCCCGAAGGAAAGGAGTGCTCTCCCGGCGCCTTAATCAAGAGTTCAATGTCCACCAAATTGAACGGCCTGGTCCGCGCTACCAGATTCTTGATCAGAAGATTGGTCAGCAACAGGCTGCAGGCCAGCGCAATGCCACAGGCCAATCCCAACCGCCTAGTTTTTGGATGTACCAGAAGAACCAAGGTCAAGACGATCCAAATAGCGCCCATGTCCCCCAGATGGGTGACAACCGGCCAGAACCGGTCAAAAACCGGTGTCCTCATGGTCTGTTGTATGAAATCCAAAACTGTGTGTTCCATGATCGTAAGCACGTTCATTTCTATGTTCCTTTTCCTATTCTATATTCCTGATTAATTCAGATGCGTCTTCCGCATCACTGCTCTTTCAGTATACTATATTCAGGACTCTTATTGATGTTTCTGACAGATATAATCGTAACAACGGCAGGTGCATACGAAAGCCGCATCACGCGGATGCGGCTCTTTCTACAGATTGGAAGCCAGTTTCTTGGCCAAGGCGATAATGGTCAGGATAGGGGGTAATCCTGGCGCCTTCGGCAGTATGCTGGCGTCACATACGAAGAGGTTCTTCATCTTTGTCTCCATATTCATATCAACGACCTCTCCCAAGGCCGCAGTACCGCCGGGATGTGCACCAGCCGGTTTGGTCACCAGCAGGCTTTCAGGGTCCACCCCGGTTTTCAGCAGGATTTCCTTGGCGACCTTGACTCCCTCGTCCAGTTTTTTCTGATCCGCTTCACTGAGGAATTCATGCACAGTACCATGCGCATCAACGCTGCCGCTGGCATCATCAGTAATCTTGACCATCAGTCCCAGAAGGTTCTCCGGATCCAATCTGGTCCCTTTCATTCCCGCTTCGATGTATCTAAGCAAGACAGGTTGGTTGACATGGGGGGAAAGGATGAACCCTTTGCTCTTATGGAACTGGTCGCATACCAGAGACATCTGGGGTTCATGCAATAGATTCAGAGTGGGATGCAACCCATATACTAACACGAAGGGGTCAATAAACAGGTTGGTCCCTGCATTGTCTATGCCGCTGTGCAACAGAATCCGTGGCGTTCCCAGGCCACCGGCTGCCAGGAAGACCCGTTCCGCTTCATACTGGTACACCCCGAGGTCCGAGCGTACCGACACGCCGGTCGCTGCTCCTTGCTCCTGCAACACCCTTTCCACCTTATCTCCGAACAGTACATCCACACCTTGATCCATGGCTTCGTCCAGGTAGACGATTGGGGTCCATTTGGCCTGAGTCTTGCAGCCAAGGGTGCATTTGCCACATTTGATGCAGCGCTTAGGATTGATGGCTTTCGGCATAGGCTCCATGTTTACGCCCAGCTCCCGGGCCGCTTCGCGGATAGCCCTGGAACCCGGCGACATCAGACGATCGCTGATGGGCCCCACCGTCAGTTCCTCTTCCGCCTCTTCAAACTGCGATGACAGATCCAGGCCCATTTCCTTCAATTCCTCTTCCATCGAGCGCACCAGATTGCCTGCGGATACGAATCCGCTTCCTCCGGCCATGATGGTCCGGTAGATGGTTACCCCTTCCTTAGACTTGATGGGGAACTTGGTCTTACCAGTGTCAAAATAGCGCATGCAATCCTTGAAACTACCATAGCTCGTTTCACGGGTCCCTTTCTCTATAACCAGAATCTTACGATTCTTCCTGCTGAGCTCCTTGGCCAATGTTGAACCTGCGACTCCCGCTCCAACGATGATGTCATCATATTTCTTGTTTCCCACCGGGAACACCTCCTATAAACCGTCCATGCGCACTAGCTGTTCGTATGCGCTCGACTATTTCTTACATATTAATCATATTCCCATTAAATAGCCCGGGCAAATCTTCCGGCAAATTATGCCAAAAGCAACCGGAATATTGGCTTCTTATGTTAGAAATATCAAAATGACTGAGCAAATATCTGCTCAGTCATTATCAGTTCTGTACTATTCTTTGTTCGCTTATGGTACGGTTCACCGTGTTGGATAGCTTGCAAAAGGGTATCATCATAGAATTCTACTGATACTTCCCATTTCACTGTATCTAACTCTAACCTTCTTACAAAGGTACGGATCAACTGCCTTTTCTGTTCCTCATTGGCATTGTCGTATAGATTGCCAAAATTGGATAGTAAGGATCTCAGCTCTTCTTCATCAATAGGCTCATCTTCTTTTCTGGTGCTCTCTAGTTGTTGTTTCTGGAACTTGGCTTCTTCCAATGATTTCTTGATGCTGTTGATCTCATCCTTTATAAGTTCAGGATCCACTCCGCTCTTGATTGCATCAAGTAGCTTCCTGATGCTTTCTGTGTCTTTCCTGATCTTCTTGTCCAGATCTGCAATAGCCTTATCAGTTGTAGAGGATCCATTCTTTAAGTTGCCTTTAATCTCCTTGATGATCTTTTCAATGGTTTCTGGATCGGCATATTTCTTTTTGATCTCAGTAACTACCTTCTCTTCGATCCAATCTCTATCTATTCTCATGCTGTTATCGCAAACCAGTTTTCCTTTATTCTTATATGATCCGCATACATATTTATAGAAGTTGGCTTTTCGGTTCTGATCTCCAACCATAGCAGAACCACAATGCTTACAAACAAACATCTTTTCCTGCTCGTAGTTGTAACCAGTAAACAGGAATGGACTGTTCTTGGATCCTCCTGATGGCGCACCTCTTCTCTTTGATTTCTGTAACGCCAAAACTTGGTTCATCTCCTCTTCGCTAATAATGGCTTCATGGGCATTTTCTGCCACTTCCCAATCAGATTCAGCATTAACTCGATTCCGTTTGTTCTTCGTGTTGATCCTGTTCCAAATGGCATAGCCTGCATAAGTCATCAATCTATGTTTCTTGAACATCACGGAAACGGATCCATTAGACCAAAATTGATTACGATTAGTTTTAATCCCTCTACGATTTAGATCATCCCTAATAGCACTGTAGGACATTCCACGCTGTAAACGCATCTCTATGATGATTTCACGCACTATGGGTGCTTGTACCTCATCCAGTATCCAAACGGACTTTAGAAGCCGTTTATTGCTACTGTCGTTGCCTTTCAGAACATGCTCGTTCTTGTACCCATAAGAAGGAACACCACCGTTCTTGTAACACCATCCAGTATCTTCATCTCGATTGCAGATATTATAGCCCATTCCTTTTTTCACGTGGTAGGCGGTTTGCATACTGCTACTTTGATTTAATAGTTCTTGAATCCCTTCCATCCAAAGACCAGATATTGTATTTGGATCCATATAAGGCTCATTAACAAAACGGATATTCACACCGTATTCCCTTAGCTTGCTTTTCACATTGACGGCTGTATTCTTGTTTCTGGAAAATCGGCTTGAATCGTCCGTGATGATATAGTCTGGGTAATCCTTTAGAGCATCAGAAATCATCAGATCAAACTGATCCCTCTTAGATCCTTTATAAGCAGATTCAGCTTCGTGATACCTACGAAGGATCTTAATATCATTCTCAGCACAGTATTTTTCCATCTTTGAAAATTGTGCAGGTATTGAATTATCTTTAGCTTCTTGTTTCTTAGTGCTTACTCTGGCATAAGCAAAAGCTGTTTCCATTATTATCCTCCTTAGAGTTTTTTTGTAACCGCAGTAACTGTAGCTCGTATTTCAACTTCATCTAAATCCAGTAACTTCTGTTCATACTTATTATTCTCTGGTACTAGAAGTATTTTCCCGTCCTTCTCCGAATATCTTCGAATTAGATCTTCTTCATCATTGATTCTGAATAATCCGATTTCACCAATTCTAGGTCTTTTAATGCTATCTATCTCCAATTTTTCACCTTGATGTATTAAAGGTTGCATTGAATCATCTAGTTGCTCTATAAAGCCCTGAGGAGGTACGACTACTTCTAAGTAATCATCAGATATAGCTTCATCTGCTTCGGAACGACACAATACTAACTTGCCATTCTCAATCGTAAATTTACCAATACCGTCCTTAGCGATAGAGCGCACCATTGAATAAGTTGTGAACTTATTTTGTACTTCTTTTAACAGAAAATTCCTTAACGGTTTCGGTAAAAACTTATAAAAGTATGATTCAATACCTGAAGAAAGGGTGGTCGTCAAATTGTTTAGGAATTCCTTAATAATACTAGGTGCACTTTCCATGTAAGCTTCGAACTGTAGTTCATCTGGATCAGCACCACAGATTGTAGCAATCAAATAATTGACTTCTTCACTGGCTGGTGGTCTTTCTCCTGTCTTGATCCTGCT
>DAOUPV010000051.1 GCA_030625965.1 Clostridia bacterium | reverse complement strand
CGATCTGGTAATACTGAATTATCAAGAAGACTAGATTGGACTGACAGTCGCGATCAGGCGCAGATGGATGAAGGGATGAATAAGATGATAAAAGTGAAAGGCCTTTACCATTCATACAGTAATGATGATAATTATGCCGTTAATGACGTTAATTTTGAAATCGGGAAGGGAGAGATTTTTGGATTTTTAGGTCCTTCAGGAGCTGGAAAATCCACAACCCAGAATATACTGGTAGGTCTTCTGCAGCTTCAAAAGGGGGAGGTTGAGGTTGCGGGATATGATATCAAGCACATTAAGAATCAAATGTTCAATAAAATTGGAATGTCCTTTGAACAATCCAATGTATACAATAAGATGTCCGGATTGGAAAATCTTGAATTCTACAGAAAATTGTTCGATGTTGAAACCAAAGACCCCATGGACCTGATAAGACTGGTGGGATTGGAAGGAAAGGAAAATATTAAAGTTGGAAAGTACTCAAAGGGTATGAAGCACAGGCTTACTTTTGCCAGGTCCATGATCAACAACCCGGAAATATGGTTTCTGGATGAGCCTACTACAGGATTGGACCCTGCAATCGCGGCTAAAATTAAGGACATAATAAGGCGGGAAAACGAAAAGGGTGTAACAGTTTTCCTGACGACACACAACATGTATATTGCTGATGAACTATGTGACAGGGTGGCATTCATCGTTGATGGAAAGATCATACTTATTGATTCTCCAAAGGATTTAAAGCTTAAATACGGAGAAAAACTGGTGGAGGTCGAATACTTCAGAGACGGAGAATTAACGAAGGAAAGCTTTTCCACGGTTGCTGACGAGGGAAAGGACAGATTGGTTGACGTAATCAGAAACCATGACATCCAGACAATGCATACCAAGGAAGCCACTCTTGAGGAAATCTTCATCAGTGTAACCGGAAGGGGATTGATATAGATGAAACTGTGGCATAGTTTCTCCAAGGAACTGATCCTTTCCTCGAAAAGCTGGTACTTCTATGTTGAACTGGTGATGGCCATAATCCTTTTGCTGATTCTTTTGTTTGTGGTGCCGGAGGATTTTGACAGTAAGGGTAAGGAGTATATCTATCTCGATCTGCCGCAGGTTGTAAGGGACAGGTACGCCAAGAATCTGCTTGAGGAGGATATTGATGAGGTTGCTGAGCAGGCAGAGGTGAAGGCGGGCGACAGCGTCTTTGGCGCCAGACTATATGAAACGGAGGAATCCAAAATCTATCTGCTTGACAGCGTGGATGCGCTCAAAGCGATTTCCAACTCTGAAAGTGTACCGGCAGTACATGTTCGTGTTAATGAGGATAATCAGGTCATACATACCTATTATCTGCAAGGGTATGAAACCCAGAAGCTCAAGAACCTGCTTATGGTATATCACAACAGATTAGCTGGACATGACGCAATTGAGGAGTATTCAGACAATATCCAAGTCCGCAGCCTTTATCAGGGGGCAGAACCCTTAAATGACCGAGAGAATATGATCCCTGTATTTCTAACCTTCAATGGAAGCCTTATGAGTCTGTTTATTATTGCTGCCTATATCTTCCTTGATAAGAATGAAGGTATCATAAAAGCCTATGCCATAACTGCGTCTTCAGTCTGGCATTATCTTCTTAGTAAAATCGGGGTTATAATCCTTACGAGTATAGTCACATCGTTAATAATCGCAGCACCGGTAATGGGGTTTCAACCGAACTATCCCGCCATGCTGCTTTTCATCGCGACGTCTGGATTTTTCGCTTCTTCTCTGGGGCTGCTTCTTACAAGCTATTACAAGGACATCATGGAGGCCTTTGGGGCTATGTACATTGTAATATTGATCATGATCATGCCCAACATTTCATACTTTACACCCAGCTGGGACCCTGACTGGGTTAAAATAATCCCAAGCTATGTTATGCTTCAGAGCTTTAAGGAAATCATATCGGTAAATGGAAACATGGCTTATGTATTGGTGGCTTCTCTTGGCTTTGCGGTGCTGGGTTTGGATATTTTTATTCTGGCGAACCACAGATTTAAAAAGACTTTGTCCCTGTGAAGGAGTGTTCAAAAATGATCAGGAAGATACTCTTGATATTTCAGCGGGATCTAAAAACAAGCGTAAGAAACTTTATTACATTGTACATCTTGGTTATCCCTGTAATTTTTTCTGTAATCATTAATGTTTTTTCACCTGGAATCAATGACACCACGGTGGAGATCGTGCTGCTGGAAGGGGAGAATCCGGAACAGATTGAATACTTCAAGCAGTTTGCAAAGGTTGAGTTGCTGGATACCCTTGAGGAGATTGAGGACCGGGTTAGAAAAAGGGACAATATTATAGGGGTGCTCCCAGAAGGCAGTGATGAATATTTTCTTTTGAAACAGGGGAATGAGCCTGATTACATTGTGGATTATGTAAGAAATCTGACTGCCTTTGATCATTATGACATAGGGACAGAGGACTCGATGGCGGAGATTGTGGATTATGGCAGAGATATCCCACCCTTAAAGAAGATCATGGTCAACACTGCGATTATTTTCACCTCAATATTAGGCGGAATGATCATTGCACTGAGCATCGTTGAAGAAAAAACCGACAACACAATTAGTGCGATTCACTTATCACCCGTGTCCAGGCTGGGATTTATCGCCGGAAAAAGCCTGATGGGCGTGTTTGTTCCAGTGGTAAGCACCTTGCTGATTCTAGTCATAACAGGCTTTAGAAACATCAACTTTTTCCATGCGTTTTTGATGGTAGCGACCTCGTGCATTATAAGCATACTCATAGGATTTATTGAAGGTATTAACAATGATGACGTAATGAATGCAGCTGGCAATATGAAGATGCTGTTTCTGCCTCTGTTTGGATGCATTGCGGGGCAAGAACTTCTGGCGGACAAGTGGCAGGTCCTGTTCTACTGGATACCATTCTATTGGACCTACAAAGGAAATGATCTTGTTCTATCGAACAGCGGTTCATGGCTCGACATAATCAGATATTCAGGCATAGTACTTGGAATTAGTGTATTTGTTTTTCTGGCATTGGCACCAAGAATAAGAAAAGGATTGGAGTAGTTGATGAACAAAAAACAGCCGCCACATTATTCAGTTGGTTATGAAAAACGTAACGGGAGGGAATCAGGATGAAATTTTTGGGTGTTTTATTAATAGTATATGCAGCGGCAGTCGTCGGAATTGCGATCGTCAAACCGGAAAAGATCTGGAACATCAAAAAAATCGAATCTTTCAGAAAAGTGCTGGGAGATAAAGGAACAGAAATATTCTTCTACATATGGGCAGGGATTTTTCTGGTTCTGGGCGTTTGGCTGCTCGCAAGATGATTGTCAATTCGCATTTGTGGCAGGGCTTGCTGAACGAAGCCGAGGCTGCAACGGGTAAAACATGCTTTCTTCGCTATGTCAGCAGAGTACCTTCCATGACGTTTCAAACCTGCAAACGTACAGGGTGTAGGTCAGGAATACACCGTGTTACCATGAATGCGTTGTTAATTGTATCAGAGTATACTGCATGGGGTTCTAGTGCAAGCTTTTCATAAATAGCGCAAGCACGATTCTGAGAACGGTGGAGGTACAACTGATTTGTCAGGAGGCCTTCATCTACTCGACAATAGTAAATGAGGTTATATCTCTTACTGATATCGCACGGCATAAAAATGATGAACCTAAGGATGTAATCAAAAACTGTATGCGAAATAACAACACAATCGAATTTGTGGGTTTTTGGGTGCAATTAAATAATGAAAAAGTAAAAAGGAGTCGAATTCGACTCCTTTTAAAAACAAGCGGTTTTCTTGACTTTATACTTTGACCACAGAAGTGGGTTAAATATGCATATATTCATCGTATGACATTTTTTTATCTATTATGCCATCTGGAGTAATTTCTATGATACGGTTCGCGACAGTTTGAACAAATTCATGGTCGCGGGATGAAAAGATTAATGTGCCAGTAAAGTTAATCAGTCCATCGTTGAGCGATGTGATGGCCTCAAGATCTAGGTGATTGGTCGGTTCATCTAATAAGAGAAAATTGGCCTTACTTAGCATCATCCTGGAGAGCATACAGCGGACTCTTTCCCCACCAGACAGAACGTTTGCCTTTTTGAGGGATTCTTCTCCAGAAAATAACACTCTGCCCAAATAGCCTCTTATGAAATTTTCTGCTTTTTCCTCGGAAAACTGACGCAGCCAATTGATTAAATTAAGCTCTACGTTGTTAAAGAAATCTTTATTGTCCTTTGGAAAATAGGCTTGAGATGTAGTCACACCCCATTTAAATTCACCACTATCTACTTCAAGCTCACTCATTAAAATCTTAAATAGTGTGGTCTTTGCTTGCTCATTAGGGCCAACAAGTGCAACCTTGTCACCTTTATTAATTGTAAAGCTGATATTGTTTAAAAGTTTACTGCCGTCTATAGTTTTAGTTAGATCTTCAACCGTTAAAATTTCATTGCCTGCTTCTCTCTCAGGTTTGAAGTCCACATAGGGATATCTTCTTGAGGAGGGCTCGATGTCTTCCATGGTTAGCTTCTCCAGTTGTTTTTTACGGGAGGTAGCTTGTTTTGATTTGGAAGCGTTGGCGCTGAAACGGTCTACGAAATCCTGCAAATCTTTTCTCTTATCTTCAGCCTTCTTGTTTTGATCACGCTGCATTTGCAGTGCTAACTGACTTGAGTGATACCAAAAATCATAATTGCCTACATGAATTTTAATTTTCCCGAAATCCACGTCTGCGATATGTGTGCATACTTTATTCAGAAAATGTCTATCGTGTGAAACAACGAGTATCGTGTTTTCAAAATCCAATAGAAAGTTTTCTAACCAAGCAATGGCATCAATATCTAGATGGTTGGTTGGCTCATCTAATAGTAAGATTTGTGGCTGGCCAAATAGGGCCTGAGCCAATAAAACCTTAACCTTCTCATCCCCATTTAATTCCTTCATGGGCTTTTGATGTAAATATTCCTCTATACCTAACCCTGCTAAAAGCGATGCAGCTTCTGTTTCTGCATCCCAACCGTTTAGCTCATCGAATTCAGATTCTAATTCTGCAGCTTTGATGCCATCTTCTTCAGAGAAATCTGATTTTGAATAAATAGCATCTTTTTCTTTCATAATTTCAAAAAGTCTTGCGTGTCCCATTATGACAGTTTCCAGGACTACGTGCTCATCGAATTCATAGTGATCCTGTTTTAAGACTGCAAGCCTTTCGCCAGCTGTGATGTTGACCACGCCTGTGCTTGCATCAATTTCTCCAGAAAGTATTTTTAAAAATGTTGATTTTCCTGCTCCATTGGGACCTATTAAGCCGTAACAGTTTCCATGAGTAAATTTTATATTTACTTCCTCAAATAATTTACGTCCACCGAAACTTAAGCTTATATTACTTGTACTAATCAATTGTAAAACCGCCTTTTGTTTATTTTACTAGTTTTAACACAACTTTAAAATTATATCACATGGCAATCAGATAGTCTGTTTTCAAACGGATATTTTTTAATCCTCATTTTAAGATGTGTCAGGCCTTTGAATTTGTCTTGATATCTTTCGTTGTTGTTAAAGTTTATGTGTTTTCCAAAAACTGCTTGTTGCCTTTCAGTAAAAGGCAGATCAAGAACCATGTGTCAATGGCGGCTTAGTTTTGCATTTAAAGGACGCTTAAAATGGCTACCAATGCATCGAGATTGAGTCTTTTGTAAGTAACGTGTTCACAACTGATGAAATTGCGCACTTAACGTGATACAAACTTTTAATGGATTCTTCATAAGCTAATTCATGAGAGTTTATTTTGCTGACAATTAAATTAATGTGCGAAAAATGTGCGAGTCTTCCAATATTTAATGAAAATATATAAAAGAAACCACCTTGTTGGAAGTGCTGAGACCCTATAAAATAAAGGGAATTGGGTGCAATGAAACGTATAGATAGCAAACAAATATCGCCAAATTTTGTTTCGTAATCAGCAGGTCGGGAGTTCGAATCTCCTGCGAAGCTCCAAGCTCTAACCCTTATTAGGGGTTAGGGCTATTTTTGTGTAAACAAGTATCCCAAATGCCAAAGATGAATACGAATAAAAGCAATAGTAGGATCTGCTACTAAGCCTTGAAGAAGTCTCTCATCCGAGAAAAGCGATAGTCATTCTTGGTGTAATCTTCACATTAGGCCTGCCTGATCTTAGGAGAGATTATACAATTTTAGCAGGATTAAGGATAAATAGCGTTGAAATATATAAGTATGCATATGCTGCTTTGTTGAAGCCATACTTCCATTGGGGAAAGATAAGGCTCTAATCTGTATTTTCAGCAGTAATGCATGGGCCTCCGTAAGGGGGCCTTTTTTTGCAGTTGCTTGCAGGTTGTTAAATATGGCCTGTCGAAGTTATATACCTATCAACTTGTTTAATTGAATAACGAGTAATGAGGCCTTTAGGTGTTCGCCATTCCCTTCAATCTCCACACTTTGCTTATAGCCATATGCTAAAATCGATTAGATCATGCATTTCATACGAAATCCAACGTATTCTGAATGGGTTTAGCACTAGTTAGCTAGATGTGTAACAATGCATAAGTATCCCCTATTGTACTGTGTGAGATAGTGAGAATTAAAGGAGGAAGCTTAATGGATGAAATCATTAAATGTCCAGTAACAGGCAGAACCAAGAAAGCCATTGCAGGTGGTGGCACTTCAAACCAGGAATGGTGGCCGAACCAGCTAAACCTCAAGATTCTTCATCAGAACTCTCATATGAGCGATCCTATGGGAGAAGAATTCAACTACGCAGAAGAGTTCAAGAAGATCGACTTGGTGGCTCTTAAGAAGGACCTATTTGCCTTGATGAGCGACTCACAAGATTGGTGGCCTGCTGATTACGGACACTACGGTCCGCTCTTCATTCGGATGGCATGGCACAGCGCGGGTACGTACCGCACAGGAGACGGCCGGGGTGGTGCCGGGTCTGGCAACCAGCGTTTAGCACCACTCAACAGCTGGCCTGACAATGTGAACCTGGATAAGGCACGCCGTCTGCTTTGGCCAATCAAGAAGAAATATGGAAAGGGAATCTCATGGGCCGACCTCATGATTTACGCCGGTAACTGTGCTCTGGAGTCGATGGGACTCAAGACGTTCGGTTTTGGTGGCGGTCGCGTGGATATCTGGGAACCTGAAGAGGATATATACTGGGGTGGGGAAAGTGAGTGGCTTGGTGACAAGCGATACACCGGTGACCGGCATCTCGATAATCCTCTAGCAGCTGTACAGATGGGTCTGATCTACGTCAATCCGGAAGGGCCAAATGGTCAACCGACTGTAATTGCCTCAGGTCGCGATATCCGGGAGACATTTGCACGCATGGCGATGAATGATGAGGAAACTGTCGCGCTTGTTGCCGGTGGACATACATTTGGCAAATGTCATGGTGCTGGTAGTGCGACCCACGTGGGTCCAGAACCCGAAGGTGCAAGTATCGAAGATCAGGGACTCGGATGGAAGAGCAGTTTTAGAAGCGGTAAAGGTGGGGATACAATCTCCAGCGGCATTGAAGGGGCTTGGAATCCGACCCCGACAAAATGGGATAATGGCTATTTCGACACCTTGTTTGGTTATGACTGGGACCTTGTTAAAAGTCCCGCTGGAGCCTGGCAATGGATTCCGACTGATCCGGCAGCAGCAGATACTGTGCCTGATGCCCACGATCCTTCTAAACGTCACCCGCCTATGATGACTACAGCAGATCTTGCTCTTAGAATGGACCCGATTTATGGACCGATTTCAAAACGGTTTCAACAGAATCCGGAGGAGTTCGCGGATGCCTTCGCTCGTGCATGGTTCAAACTGACCCACCGCGATATGGGCCCAAGAACGCGCTATCTCGGTACGGAGGTCCCGTCAGAGGAACTAGTCTGGCAAGATCCGGTGCCAACAGCCGAGTATGAGCTGATTGATGCGCAGGACATTGAAGGTCTCAAGGGTAAGATCATTGCTGCGGAGCTGTCAGTTTCTCAACTGGTCTCGACGGCTTGGGCATCGGCATCCACATTCCGTGGCTCCGATAAGCGCGGTGGAGCAAATGGAGCGCGCATCCGACTTGCTCCACAGAAGAATTGGGAGGTCAACCAACCGGCTCAACTCGAAATTGTGCTGAAGACTCTTGAAGAAATACAGAAGGAATTCAATAGTGCGCAGAAAGGTCAAAAGAAGGTTTCAATCGCAGACTTGATTGTTCTGGGTGGATGTATCGGTATAGAGCAAGCTGCAAAGAAAGCTGGCCACGATGTGTCAGTTCCCTTTACACCGGGCCGCACAGATGCAGCACAGGAGCAAACCGATGTGCAATCGTTCTCAGTTTTGGAACCGGCTGCAGATGGATTCATTAATTACCTCAAAACCAAATACGCCGTATCGACAGAGGAACTGCTGGTTGATCGTGCGCAATTGCTGACACTGACCGCACCTGAGATGACGGTTTTGGTAGGTGGAATGCGTGTCATGAACACTAACTATGGAAAGGCTCCTCATGGTGTCTTCACAAAGAGACCAGAGACACTCACCAATGACTTCTTCGTGAATCTACTCGACATGAGCACGACTTGGAAGGCAACCTCTGAAGGCGATGATTTGTTCGAGGGGCGTAATCGCGCTACAGGCGAACTCAGGTGGACTGGCACCCGTGTCGACCTCATCTTTGGATCAAACTCCCAACTTCGGGCTATTGCAGAAGTCTATGCATGTGATGATTCGCAGGATGTGTTCATACAGGACTTTATTTCAGCATGGAGCAAGGTCATGAACGCTGATCGTTTTGACCTTGCCTGATAGTGGCATAAACAATATGTATAGTGGTCAGAACGATATCTTGAGTGTATTTTAAACGTTCATATTTGCATGAATTTAAGAGCTCTAATCCTTAAATATCAGGGATTAGAGCTTTTGACGTATGATTCAGACAATTGGAAAGTCTGTTATAGCTATTTAATTTGACATACTGACTATTTAATAATACAATTTCAGAGTAGAGAAAAAATTGAAAAGGCAAACCTAGTGAAAGCTAGGGACGCAAAACCACGGGCCTAAAGCTATTGCTATGGCCGCCGGGTTGCCAAAGACAAGTGAGTATGCTTAATCACGGAGTTTTCTGGTGACCAGAGGACTCTTTTTTTGTTGGGTAAGAAAATCTGTATGTTCGCTCAAGATAACATTTGAATTCGAACTGCTCTATAGCCATAGTCCCTTAACTCCCTAGTACGCTATAGCATAGAGTAGCAGAATATCCATAAAACTGCCCCCAAAAGGGGGCAGTTTTATATAATGCTTGATTGGATTGGTCACAAAGTTTAGATGCCTGATGTTCCGTATCGTCATTTCGCTATGTTTGCTTGGAGGCACAGATGAAGAAAGAAAATTATTCTTATGTTCTAAATAATATACCAGTGGGTTATGCCTGCCACCGACGTATCAATTATGGGGATGACGACAAGATTAATTATGAGATTATTGAATCTAATCGGGAATTTGAAGACATAACCGGAATAAGCGGTGATGAAATGCTCGGTACCGATAGCGCATTCATTCTGGCTGGATCGGAACAAAATGGAAATACTTGTCGTGACGTGCATTTTGCGACACATTATTACGCCCAAAAAGTAGACATGAAACTGTACTCTGAATCCCAAAAGAAATGGTACGAAGTGAAAGCATTCCGGGTAAAGGATGATCATATAGTAACGACTTTAACGGAATCCAGTATGATTGCAGATGCTGCTTTCTTTGGGATTAACGATGTCCAGTTTGTTGATCATAGCAATGTGCTGATCAACACATTGATGAACGCCCTTTTTGAAAAGAATAGTCACGAAATGCTGCACGCAAGAAGAGTAAGCGAATTATGCGAAATTATAGCTATAAATATGAATGACAATGAACTGGATATCGAAAAATTGAAGCAGGCTGGAATGTTGCATGATATTGGAAAAATTGCAATTAGCAGTTCAACACTCAACAAAAAGGGCAAGCTATCTATGGAAGAGAAGAGCCAGATCATGTCGCATTCCAAACGTGGATTCAGGATATTGAGCAGCAGTCTGTTTTTTTCAGGCATTGCGGATATCGTGTATATGCATCATGAACGACTTGATGGAAGCGGATATCCAAGAGGTCTTAGAAAAGGAGAAATATCCAAAGAAGCGTGCATCATATCCGTCGCGGAAGCCTTTGAAACCATGATATCCTACAGACCATACAAGACGGCAATGAAAGAGCAGGAGGCTTTGGAAGAACTGCACAGGCAAGCTGGACGGCAATTTGATCCTGACATAGTAGCAATATTGAGTGATGTTATCTCGAACAACAAATGGAAACAGGGGAATAGTTAATTATCTTGATGAATATTGAGGGATACTTCTTTCATTTTGACTGAAAAAGGACATAGATCAGATCAAATTCCGGAGGGATTAAACGGGATAGATGAATTTTCGTGCTGATTTTTAAATTATGCCCGCTGGAGTTTACAAGCAAGATATTAAAGACTATAATAATTTTAAATTAAATTTAATACAAGGGAGCCGGGGGGCTCTCTTTTCTATATGTACAATATAATAGGCCTAGTAAACCTTTGGAGTGTACTATGCAATTAGGCAAATTGAACGAAGAGATTGAAAAGATCGACATGGTAAAGTATCATCGGGTCTTTGTGCCGACTAAAAAGCAAATAGAAGAGGTTTCTGAGGATATCAAAGTGGAGACCGCGGATATCTATATCAAGGATGAGATTCCATTGGAGCAGGCGATAGGTGAACTAGAGAAAACGTGTATCCTGGACCATTGTTATGCTACCATCACTACGCATGACAATCAGAAAATCTATGTGACAAAGAGGAGAGGACACAAGGTAATCAGATACTTAGGGGAGCTATATAGAAATTTGAGCGACCTGGTAACACAGACGGATATTCCCATCCATTGGCAAGCTGTAAACGAGATCAATCTGAGTTTTAATAAGGGTAGCTTTGATATGCTTTTCGGATAGATTCTTAAGTCAGAAGTGGGAACTGAGGAAGAGAGATTGGTTGTTCAATAGCGAAGAGGGGCCGACTATTTCTAGTTAGTCCAATTGCATTACATTTTCCTATGAAAAACTCCTTCAAGGTTATTGAAGGAGTTTTTTATTAGCTTTGTGTTTTTTTGTAGTATTCAGCGTTCGGGAGTTGTTTTTGCTATGTGCCTCTTCAAAACAGCTATGGGTAAGAATAGGATGATTGCGAAAAGCACACCCAGCTCCTGAGCAAGACTGCTTTTCTTCTCCGGCTCACCTTTGAGCCGGTTTTTTAATGCGCCGAAGGCAATACCCTGGGCGTTGCCCATCATGATCACCTTGGTTACACCCAGTATACCTTGGGCTTTCTCCTGGCCATAGGTGTCTACTAGTCTTTGCCAAGACTTTTCCGAATACTGGCCTAGGGTCTCGGCATAGTGCTGAGCGAAGAACAGCGCCACAGATTCCTCTGCATCCAGGTGGTCGATGCTACCGGAGAGAATACTTTGGATGTCCTCTTCCGACATACCCATCTCGAGGGCATCCTTGGTGTGGACGTAGGAGCACAGCGCACAGCCGTTGACCTCGGTGACCACTAGCATGATGTGGTTTTGCAGTTGTTTGGACACCAGGCCGCGTTTTCGGGCATGGCGCATATCTTTCATGCCGCTTACGGCATCGCATACAATCTGGTAGAACTCCCCTGTTGTGAAGATTCTCTTATTGGCTGTCATGGTCATGATTTGAACCTCTTTTCTATTTGCATGTCTACGAGTATTATACTCCCCGCCGGTATGAACTGCTCCAATTATATTTTGATGGAGGACCATTGTCAAAATGATTAGAAGATTAATTGAAAGTATATGGATGTAATGGTCTTGGAAGGTTCCTATCTGCTCATAAGGACAGAAAAATATGGTAAAATAATTAATAGAACGTAATATTCTCAGAAACATATTGAATTGGACTGAATGTCCTATGCGCTCAAGAATTGGTTTAGAGGAAATCGAAGGAGGCATTTATGCAGGATGTTGAGAAACTCGGCGTATTCTATCTGGGAAAGGAATTCGATCTGAAGGAAGATCAGATGCAGGAGGAAATGGTGCTGTACAAGTCCAAGGACCTGACCACCCACGCAGTCATCATCGGTATGACTGGCAGTGGTAAGACCGGTCTACGGTTATGGGTGTGGCGGAGGTGCTTTACAGCAGCGTCAAATACAAGGTAGATGTGGAGAAAAATATCGCCTTACAGACCCAGCTCCATCAAGGACCGATTCCTCTAGATTGGGATGAAGCCACCCCACTGGAGGTTGACCTGCGTAATCTGGGTGATGCACCCATGGATGACGCTAGCTTCGGGCAGTACCCAGAACCAGCGGCAGAGGCTAAGAGCTATACCAACTGGGAGAAGCTGCTCAAGCAAAACATACGGACTGGACATAAGTTGAAACTTATGAAGAGCCCAAGCCTGAAGCTGATTTCAGAGGTTGATGAATCCGAACGGGAATTCCGTATCCGCTTGCAGCATCTTGCACATGAAAAGCGTGACCAGGATGTGGAGAAACTGAAAAAGAAGTACGAATCCAAGATAAATACCTTGGTTGACCGGCAAAGAAGATCCAGACAGGCTTTAGAGCGGAAGAGTACACTTTCGAACCAGAAGAAGATGGAAGCGGCAGTATCGGCGGGTACAGCCATTCTAGGCGCTTTGTTCGGTAGAAAAGCCCTTAGTTCGACCTCCATATCTAAGGTAGGCACGGCTATGAAGAGTACCAATCGAGCGTTTAAGAGTTCCCAGAGTATCGAACAGGCCAAGGAAACTCTGGTGTCGGTGGAACGCCAACTAGGCGAACTGGAATTGGAACTGGAACAGCAGGTCAGTAAGATAACCAACAAGTATGATATGACAGGAGAAGAGCTAGAACCCATTGAAGTGGCGGCAAAAAGCACGAACATCACCGTTCATTTTGTCGGTTTGGCCTGGGACCCCTCATAGAGTGGGTTACAATATGATTATGTGAAGGGGTGCCAAATGGCATCTCTTCTTTTTTGACTATTGGACGCAGAAAAGGTACTAGTTACACAAATATTGATTGTTAAGAATTTAACCATGTATCAAAAGAAGGAATATGAAAACCAGTGTTGAATAGAGGTTAGTGTGACAATTAGTTAAACGATTAATCAACGCTAGATTAGCTACCTAGCACTATGTCACCCTTTGGTTAATTCTTAACCAATCGCTTGACGGTGGAGGATATCGAAACCGTCTGTTATTTTCGGAGGTGGATATGAAAAAGTTTCTTGCACTGGCATTAGTTATGCTGATGTTCGTATCTGCAGTGGGTTGTACAACTGCAGATGAGCCGGCGGAGGTTGAAGAAGAACCGACAGAAGCTCAGGAACCGGAAACACCTGAAGTATCAGAGGAAACACCTCTCAAGGTCGCAGTCCTTTTGCCTGGACCGATCAATGACATGGGATGGAACGCTTCAGCTTACGAAGGCCTACTGGCCGTCGAAAGCGAGTTCGGCGCAGAAATCTCCTATCAAGAGAATGTTTCCCAATCTGATATGGAAGAGGTTTTCCGTAATTTTGCATTAGCAGGTTATGATGTAATCTTTGGACATGGTTTCCAATTTGGAGATACCGCAACCAAAGTAGCCGATGAATTTCCGGATACGAAATTCGTAATTACATCGAGTTCAACAAGCAATGGATCGAACCTTGGTTCAGTGAACTCTGGTGTAGACCAACAGGGATTCCTGGCCGGAGTTATGGCAGCAAGGCTTAGTGAGACTGGAAAAGTGGGTGCCATCGGTGGTATAAACATTCCGCCCATCACTGGTCCCATCTATGGCTTCTATGCCGGCGCTAATTACATCAATCCAGACATCGAGGTGACCGCAATCCTGACTGGATCATTTGATGATGTGACTAAGGCCAAAGAAACAGCAAAAGCCATGATAGATACTGGCGTGGACGTAATCTTCGCCAACGCCAACCAAGCGGGTCTGGGTTCTATCGAAGCCTGTGAAGAGTCGGGCATTTATGCAATCGGATCAAATCAGGACCAGAATCCCATCGCCCCGGATACAGTGGTACAGAGTGTGATCAAGAGTACCACCAGACTGTTCACCTACGTCGTAGATAAAGTAGTGAACGGTGAATTTGAGGGCAAATTCTACAAACTGGGTATCGATGAGGGAGCCATCTTCCTCGCGGACTGGCATGGCTATGATGAGTCTATGCCGGAGCTGAAAGCTGAGATGGATGAGATTATCGCAGGTATGATCGATGGTAGTGTAACCTATGATTGGGAACAATACCAAGACGTCTTGAACTAATTACCCCCCAATAATTCAGTTCGAACAACAAAGGACCCGTTCGGGTCCTTTGTTGTCTTCAGTCTGGGAGCAGATTTAATCTGCTCCTTTTCAGTGTAATTTGATAAGGATTAGTCTCTATCCAGTTGCATTTGTATTTCGTAATAGAGCTTCTGCAGGTTGAATTCAGAACAGTGTAGGTTTTCCAAGGTGACAAGATTACCTTGTACCTGGAGATTGTTCTTCACAATGTGCTGTTTGAATCGACCGATTTCATACTGTATGAGCTGCTCCATTTCATGCGACGGTTCCAGGAAGAATCCATAGGTCAGATGCAAACCTGCTGGTAGGATCAGCAAATCATCCAGGGGCATGTCAAGATTCCAGTTTTTCTCCTGTGAGCAAAGATGGAACACCTTATTGTCGGTTGAGATGATCTGGTATTCATGCTTGGAGTCCAACCATTGAATTTTCTTCTTTTTCAGAATCTCATAGATTTCCTTCATAGTGTAATCGTACAATTTGCCTTCGTGCAGGCGTCGGTAGAGACGTTTCTCGATATGATGAATCCTGTAGGTGTTTCCGAATTCTTTCAGGTGGTGCGCCAACTGGATTTTATTCCTTATATAGATTTTTTTGCTTTTCAAACTTTGGATTTCCCGGTCCAAAGAGCACAGGGAATCGGTGAGTATATCCAGATAGTCATCGATTTGATAACCGTCCAGCATGGATTGGATCTGGGCAATGGAAATATCCAGATCACGGAGCACCAAGATGGTTTCCAATCGGTCTACTTCACCCACATCATAGAGCCGGTACCCGTTTGCATTAATTTCTTTGGCTCTTTCTCATATTGTGTGGATTCATACTGATTAACAAACCAAGATCATACTTTGAAATCCCCGATATATGGTATACTTTTCATAGGTAAATCACTTGAAATTATGGAGGTATGTCAATGTTTAGTCAGATAGATTTATTTACGAGCGCACTCGGATTACAGGAGCCATGGACGGTAACAGATGTATCCTTCGACGTTGAAGAAAGTCGATTG
>DAOUPV010000004.1 GCA_030625965.1 Clostridia bacterium | reverse complement strand
CCAGATGCTTTTAACTGCCTCTAATACTTCAAGAAGGAGCCGTGCACGGTTTTCCGTGCTACCACCATACTCGTCTTCTCTCTTATTGGTAAGCGGAGAGAGAAACTCACTAATCAGATAACCATGAGCGCCATGAATTTCGATGGCATCCAAACCTGCTACATCGGCTCTTCTGGCACCCTCTTTAAAACTAGCAACCACTTCCTTGATTTCTTCCTTACTGATCTCCCTTGGCACCCTATAGGTATCATCAAAGGCGATCGGACTTGGCGCGACCGTATAGGATTCATCCCCAGGCACCGCTGTGCATTTCCTACCGGAATGATTCAGCTGGATAGCCGCTGCGGTACCATAACGCTGCATACTTTCGACCATCATAGAAAGACCTTCGCCCTGCTCATCGTTCCAGATACCTAAGCAGTTATCCGAAATACGACCATTGGGCATGACCGCAGTTGCCTCAACGATTACCAAACCAGTTCCTCCTACGGAGCGGCTCACATAATGCACGAAATGCTCATCCGTGACCAATCCGTCATTTCCTGCGCAATACAGATCCATGGGCGGAAACACAATCCTATTTTTCAGTTCGAGGTTCTTCAACTTAAACGGTTCAAATGTTTTCAATGCTTTCATAATTTCTCCTCCAAGCTTATTTACTCAGCTAATGAGTTAATGATACTATAAAGATGCGTAAGAATCTAGTATAATCTTAGTAGAACAGAAACCGAGGTGTACCATGAGTCAGAAAAACTTCCAGAGTGCAAAAATAGCATTGCTTAAAATGATAACCACTGAAACCTTCGAAAATAACCGCCTGCCATCCGAGGCAGCTCTGGCTAAAAAGTTGCGGGTCAGCATCGTGACACTAAGACAGGCTCTCTCCCTTCTGGCTGCTGAAGGTTACATCACCAAACGGCAGGGACTGGGTAATTTTGTACATGAGAGCGCACTGAACCAGCATATGCGCACAGACCTTACCTACTGTGTGGAAAACCTGCTCTTGATCAGTGGCTACCACGTACAAATTGAAGCTCTATCTAGCAGTATAGACCTAGCTAATATTGAAGAATCCGTCGATCTGAAGATTGATGACAAGTCCCCTATGCTCCAATTACAGATTCTCACCAGAGCAGATGGCATACCAGCCGCATTAGAAGTCCACCGGATTCCCAAGCAATACCTCAAGCAAGAGCTACCCGAGGATCTTGAGGTCCTGAAACTAGAGGAATTCCTCTGGGACTACTGCGAACGCGAACTGGCGCATGAAATGACTTCGTGGATACCCACCGTGGTAGACGAGCGCTTCTCCACCCTATTCGATTTGACACAAGGTTCAGCGATGCTCTACTGGGAAGAGCTTTTGTATGATACCGATGATACGCCTGTCTGCCATACCCATACCTATTTCAATCCAAAAGTCATCAAACCCAGAAGTCTGCGCAAGTGGAATTTCGGCCCAAGATTGGATGAGAAGCTCTAGAACGATTATTTAATCCTCATCGGTATCAAAGCTTAATGCTGCCTCTATCCACTGTTTATACGGCAAAATACAAAAGCAGAACATTTCGCTCTGCTTTTATTTGTGCTCTTTAGATTCCTTTTCAACCCAGATAAAAGCCGTAGGGATTGCCAATCTATCCTTTTCCTCTTCACTATAGAATCGGTAATCCATCCTTGCTTCGTCAAGGCTGTTACCTTTCACCCTACAACGATATCCCCTCATATCCCAAACCAAATGTGTGAATACATGGCTATATCCCTTGATTCCATTGACTTCTAGGGGTTCTAATCCCATATTCACCAATTCACCGCGGCAACCTCCGTCTTCTAAATGCCCGTCAAGTAAAACATATTGATACATGCCATGGAGTAATTTTTCGGACCGCTTCTTAAGCAAAATATCGCCTGAGTCATTCTTTACCAACAAAACAGTCTTTTTTTGCTCTCTTTTCTTGGCAGAGACCTTCTTTTTAGGCAATTCCAACTGTTTGCCAGCAACTTTGGCCTGACAATTCTCTCCCAACGGACAGATATTGCAATCAGGGCTCTTGGGTGTACAGATCAAGGCCCCCAGCTCCATAAGGGCCTGGGTTAGAACGGCTGGTTGTGCATGAGGCATCAGTCGAGCGACGAATTCAGTAGCATTTCGCTTCATATCCCCTGAGGCCACTTCAGAATCATCCAGCATTAATCGGGCATAAACCCTTTTCACGTTGCCATCCACGGCCGGTTCCCTTTGTCCGAAAGAAATGCTGGCAATAGCTCCTGCCGTGTACTCGCCGATACCGGGTAAGGAGCGTATATTTTTCAGTTCCCGGGGGAAATACCCGCCGTAATCATTTACGAGCGTCTGGGCGGCTTTGTGCAGGTTGTGAGCCCTACTGTAGTATCCCAATCCCGCCCACAGCGTCAACACATTCTCAATATCCGCCTGGGCCAGATCCTGGACAGTAGGAAACTTCTTCATGAAGCGCTGGTAATAAGGAATGAGTGCCGATATCCTGGTCTGCTGTGCCATAATCTCGGACACCCAGATCTGATAAGGGTCCCTGGTCTTTCTCCAAGGAAGATTACGCTTACTGGCCAGGTACCAGTCTGAAAGGTCTTCCGCCATTCTTTTAGTATCGATTAGTTTCTTCATATTGCCAACTCCGAATTCGTCAATTTCTATGAGGTCTGCATGCATAGCACCAGAGGTGGATAAATCTACAAACGGTACAACCGATCGGCCATGTTGAGGATCAGGTCTCTGCATTCAAGCTCTTCCATCCACTTTTCACCGATGGCTTCCATCCCCCATCTGGCACCCAGCAGGTTGCCGCATACGGCTCCTATGGAATCGCTGTCTCCCCCGTGATTCACAGCAAGACAGACGCCTTGCTCGAACGTTTCCGCTTTTCTGGCCGCATACCAGGCCATGGCCAGTGCTTCCTCAGCAATCCAGCCCTCGCCCAGAACCGCGATTCCCTCAACCTCATTCTGCGAAGAGGACAGTTGCTCCGCAGCAAGAAGCGCATCCACAGTCTCTTGTCCTTCCGGATACTGAGACAGATGACTGATTACTAATTGAAGAGCGTCTTCCATACTCTTACCGTTAACCAATTCTGCAATGAGCATGGCCAGAGCGCCTGCCGCTAGGAATCCCGTTGGATGGCCATGGGTAATGGCCGCCGCTTCACTCGCAACATAGAATGCCTGTAGAGGATCCTCGTGGAGAAAAAGTCCAATCGGGGCAACACGCATAACACCCCCACAGCCTTTTGACTGATTAAGAGGCTCGTCCATACTACCCATCTTACCTGTTGAGAGTGCACTCAGGCAGGTAGTCCCAGGTGCACGCCTGTCATACAATCTGTCTTCTTCCATCAGGCTTCCATGTTTTTCATAGGATTGCCGTTTCAGAATGCTATCATCCTTACCCTCTGGTAGTTCCTTCGTCTGAGTATAGTACCAGCGCAGATAGGACGGATAAATGCCTTTCTCAGCATAACTCTCCAGACCACGGTAGCTACCCAGGTAATAGGACCATAACAGTCCGTCCGCAGTAAATAGGCTCATCTGGGTATCATCGGATATGAGCGCTTTCCCACTCTTGGGGACCAAGATATAATGGGTTAGTCCCTCTGATCCGTAATTTGACTTGATGTCTGGTTGGCTCATGAATTCAATCGGATAGCCCAGAGCGTCTCCTATGGCTCCCCCCAGCATTGTTGCCTGAAATCGTGATCCTATGTCATACATTCAGCGTATCCTCCTCAATATCTATTGTTATCCATTATCTATTAATTACTTTTCAAACGCAACGCAAAGCCCCATTCGACGGGCATTGTTACGTATCTCTTGTTTCGCAGCTAACGCCACAATATTATCGCACACCTCATGTGCCCCTTTTATTTGTCCTAAATCTATTGAAAGACTGCCGTCCTTGACCAATTCCATTAGTATTATGAGGTGTAAACAGAAGCATTTGCCATATTCGTAAAAATACATGACAGCGGGGAATTAAGCGAAAAAAAACGAGTACACGTATTATTCAAACACGTATACTCGCAATCTTAATAAGGTTGCAAGGAACGCCCCTCCTTACAATATTCTATATGCTATAAAACCCTAAGTTTAGTGCGCAATACCCTGGGCTTTCATGGCACTGGCTACCTTGAGAAAACCGGCAATGTTTGCACCGTCCACCAGGTTCTGGGTGTCGCTGTATTCCCAGGCGGCTGTCTTAGAGCTTTTGTAGATACGGCTCATGATCTTTCTCAGCGTGGCATCCACCCTCTTGAAGCTCCATGGGTAGTGTAGCGCGTTCTGGGTCATTTCCAAGCCGGATACGGCCACACCGCCGGCATTGGCCGCCTTACCAGGTCCAAAAATCACACCTTCCTGGTGGAAAATGGTTATCGCCTCAGGTGTACAAGGCATATTGGCTCCAGCACCCACAGCGTAACAACCGTTGCCGATCAACTTGAGTGCCGACTGTACACCCAGCTCATTCTGGGTAGCACATGGTAAGGCGATATCACAAGCTAGATCCCAAATTCTATCTGATCCATCGACATATTCAGCATCCTTGTGAATAGAAAGGTAGTGCTTGATGCGTTCCCGTTCCACCTCCTTGATGGATTTGATTGTTTCCACATCAATACCCTTTTCATGGTAGATCACACCATTTGAGTCACTCATAGCCACCACAGTAGCACCCATTTCCTTGGCTTTTTCTGCAGCATAGATGGCTACATTACCTGACCCAGAAATGGTAACTTTAGCACCCTCAAATGATTTACGCTTAAGGTCCTGTATAGCCTCTTCCATAAAGTAACACAATCCGTATCCCGTAGCTTCCGTTCGAACCAAGGATCCATTATAGGAAATGCCTTTTCCGGTTATGACACCTTTGAAGTTGCCACGGATCTTGCGGTACATACCGTACATGAATCCGATTTCCCTAGCTCCGACGCCTATGTCTCCGGCAGGAATATCCGTATCCTCACCGATGTAGCGCGATAATTCCAGGATGAAACTCTGGCAAAAGCGCATGATCTCCGTGTCCGATTTGCCCTTGGGATTGAAATCACTTCCTCCCTTACCTCCACCGAGCGGGAGACCGGTCAGGGAATTCTTGAAGATCTGCTCGAATCCAAGGAATTTAACTATCCCCAGATTCACACTTGGATGGAATCTTAGACCTCCTTTATATGGCCCGATGGCACCGTTGAACTGGACTCGATATCCTCTGTTGACATGTATGTCGCCCTCATCGTCCATCCAAGGCACACTGAATATAATCGTACGTTCCGGTTCTACAATCCTGTCAAATATACCAAACTTAGCCAGATCCGGATCCCTTCGGGCTACCACCTCTACAGAGCGCAATACCTCATTGACTGCTTGAACAAATTCGGTTTCCTGTTGGTAACGTGCCGTGACCTCTTCCAACACACTCTTGATATCGCTCATCTTTACAGCTCCCTTCAAGTAAAATAGGCCAGGTTTTACAATTCATCTGCTTGACTTATGAATATTATTACTTAAATCTTAACACATATATTACGCTGAAGAAATTCAGTCAACGCGCATAGAACAATGGACCGATAAGTATGATACTTCTCGGTCCATTGTTAACTTCATTTCGCTATTCTTTTACAATGGAATTCGTTCCTGTTCCAAGCGATACTTGGTTTCCAGAAGCACATCGATAGACTCTTCAATGACACCGGACCATGGACTAGACTTCAGCTGTTCCACTTTCTTCAACTGATCTTCCGTCAACCCCAGCTCCTGGCTGTAGTACTGCAAGTAAGTGTCGCGGTCCATCCGCATGGGAAGCACCTGACGATTCAGTATCTCACAGAGATTGATGAAGAATCGCAATCCACCTAGGTCCACATCACCCCAGTGATAGAATGGTGTTTCTGGTGTAATGATCGGACTCAGCTTTTTCAGAAAGTCCCTTGTTGCCTTGCCATAGTAGCCACCAAGATAGATGACAAGCTCCCCTTCTTCCGCATTCTTAATGTATTCATAGTAGGTCGCCTTGGTCTCAATGGTGAGAATTCGACTGCATGACAGGGATATTGGTTCCATCACTTGTATAGCATGGGCGTTTATGGAGGTCCCGAAGGTGTGCATTGAAGTTTCAATCACATTACCTTCACCCAGCCTATAGCTCAAGTCACCTTTGATCAGAATCTCCGTGGGATGATTCTGGATGCCTAGAAAATCCAGTACCTTCTTCTTGTCCAAATCCAGATCCAGATACTTCTTGGCTACGGTCACCAGCTTGGACAGGTGATACCTCTCCAAAGTCTTGCTGTCCCCATACAGTCTAGTACTAAGGTAGCGGCTGCTGGTCTCCACACCATCCTCCACCGCCTTCAAAAGCTTGTAGAAATCCTCACGAATCTTCTTGTCTCCCGACAGGGATCCGCTCAGTTTTCCTTCTACCTCCAGTATGGTGATGCACTCCTGGATGAAATCCCTGATCCATTCGGAATGATAGATATTCAATATGTTCTTCAGTTCCTTCAGGTATTCCTCGTTTTGTGTACCTTTAGGCAGACGTCCTAAATATTTATAGCTCTCTGACACGTAATCCTTACTTAATACTACACAACTAAGGTTCTTTCTTTCCTGATCGTGTTTCCATTCTAGTTCTATATATCCTTCAGTCGCTAAACTGTAGACTGCTTCATGAAACGATTCTTTGTTCACCAGATAGTCCAACCCGTACTCCACATACTGGTCCGGCCTAAGCATGACTCGCCTGGTCGATCCTTCTTTTCTTCGCTCAAATCTATCCAGCAGAGCGTTCAATACAATTTGTTCAATTTTAGCTGGCATATATGAGTTCCTCTTTCCAATGACAGTTGACCAGAATGTGTTCTCTGAGCATGTAAACATTGTACTTCAACTAGAAGGGAAAAACATCCTTAAATTAGCGCTTATGCGCTCAAATCCTGCTATGTTTAACGTCTTACAACTCTTCACTTTTATTGCTCTAGTCGGACTGAGCTCCCCTGTAAACCCTTTTGAATGATGATTTTCTTATCGATTCTCTCCCTCAATTCGGATACATGGGAAATGATGCCCACGATTCGATCGCTATCTGACAGTTGAATGAGGATGTCAATGGCTTGAGATAAGGATTCCTGATCCAGCGATCCAAATCCTTCATCCACAAACATAGCTTCGACCTGCACCCCACCGGCATACTGCTGAATAACGTCGGACATTCCCAACGCTAGCGCTAACGAGGCCTTGAACGATTCTCCACCAGACAACGTCTTGACGCTACGCACTTTGTTCGTATGGCGGTCCAGCACATCCAGATCCAAACCAGACTGGCTTCTCAAATTCTCCGCTTCCTCTTTTCGCAACAGGACGTATCTTCCGGATGTCATAGCCTTCAGTCTTTGATTCGCTAGGACCAAAATACGATCCAGGTAGACCGACTGGATATACTGTTCAAAAGCAATCTTTCTTCTCTCGCTCAAATTACCGTTTGCCGTATCCGATAGATTGGAGTACATCAATGCTTTCTCTTCGGTTTCCTTGAGGCTTTCCTCCTGAACCCGTAGTTGCTCCGAAATACTCCGATTTCTGTTCATTCGTTCCTGAACATCCGATTTTCTTACAAGAAGGTTCTGCCGCTCCCTGTCCTTACCCAATCTTTCCTCTTTCAGGTTTTCAAGGACAACTGGGTTTTCCTCTGTGATCTGTTCCTCCAAGGTCTGCAGACGAGATGATTCTACCTTTATCTGACGCTCATTCTTTCTCAGTGATTCTTCTGTATGCTCCAGTTCCTGCATCAAAAGGTCGCGTTCCTCTTCTTTTTCCTCAAGCTTTAGCTGTACGGCCTCTATGCTATCGTAGCGAAGCGAACCCTTTATTGAAGCTATATGACCGATAAGCTGGCTGTTTTCTATGGCCAGCACATCAAGCTCGAGCTTAAATTTTTCCGAGTCCATGTCCAGCTTTTCTTGTTTCAGGATGCAACGTTCCAATTCCTTACGCAAGCCCTGCTTTTTCAGCTGCATTTCCTCCAGTTCCATGATGTTACTATGTAGATCATCTAAGAACTGTCTCACATCTTTTTGAGCCGCATTCAACCGCTCGCCTATAAGCGTAATCTCTACGGTATCCAGCATCTGAGCTGCCTGCCGCTCTAACTGCTCCCATAGCAGGTTCTTTTCCTTGTTGCTGGCGACAGCTAGTTCGCTGGTACGTCTTAGTGCTTCGACCGCCTGGGCTGCCTTATCCTGCAAGGCATCGATTTCCTCTTTATTCAAGGTCTCTTGCGCTTTTTGTGCTATAACTGGGTGTTCAGTGGATCCACAAACTGGACAAGGTTCTCCTTCACGAATATCCTCCGCCAGGATGCCCGCCATGTTCTTAAGATAGGTACGATGTGCCTGCTGGTACCTGTCAGTCAGTTCCTTTTCAACATCGGCTGACTGGCGATATTCTGCTTGTTCCATAGAGAGTCTCTTGCTAACTTCAAGGAATCTGCTATGCAAATTTGCAATTTCACCAAATTTTTCCAAACTGACCGCCAGTTCCTTTTTCTTGGCGTAGCAGCGCTCCAGTTCTTCTCCAACTTCTCCAATGACCTCAATTTCGCTTATTGCTTCGGCGCGTCTCTTCTGTAGCTCTTCTATATGTCCTGCTAGAGTTTCGTTATCTGATTTCACCTTCTCCAGTGAGATTTCAATCTGTTTCTGCTCCATCTGCTTTTCCGCCAAACGGTTATATTCCGGTAAGGCGTTCCTGAGTGTGGTGATCTCCTCTTTCAATCCTTCCAGTTCGGGCCCTTTCGCTTTGGCCTGCTCGTAGGCCTTCTGGACTGTTGCTAAATTATCTTTTAGCGCTGTTAACACCGCACCTGTATCCTTGATATCCTGTCTAATCTTATCTTCTTCGCTCAACCGTCCTATGCTCTGGTCCAACTGTTCGATTTTAGCATCCATTCCTTGTATATACTCAATGATTGTCTGTAGTAATACTTCGTCCCTACCACTGAACGTTGTTAGAATTTCCATCGTATCAGCCAGGTAATGCACGTTTCCTTCCGCCAAAATTGACCTTAGGTGCTCAGCTTCCGGTGCATCTTCCGCAATCGAAATCTGATTCATGGATTGCAAGATGCGGTTCTTTTGCTCCTGATATTTACCGTTCCATAAAATAGCTTCTCGTTTCAGGCTGTCCTGAAATTGCTTGAAGCTATCCGTATTGAAGATTTTTCGGAATATTTCCCCTTTGTCCTTGGTATTCGCATGCAACAGTTTCAGAAAATCCCCTTGTGCGATCATAACAATCTGGCTGAACTGCTTGCGATCCAATCCTGTCAGTACACAAATCTCATTGGTTACTTTGCTGCTACCGGTAATCACCCTACCATCTGGCATATTAAGTATGGCATCAGGATTCTCAGTGGTTACTCCTTCTCCGGTCTTTTTGGGTCTGGTGTAACGCGGATTTCGAATAACCTCATATTCCTCTCCGCGGAATAAGAAACGAAGCTCAACATAGGTCTTATCCTGTGGTTTGGCAAAGTCGCTTCGAAACATGTCACTTTCTCTCGAATCGCCACTGGCTTCACCATACAAGGCAAAGGCTATAGCATCAAAAATGGTTGTTTTCCCCGAACCTGTATCACCGGTAATCAGATAGAGTCCACTTTCCCCCAACTCAGACAAGGGAACCTCAATTTTACCGGCATATGGACCGAATGCGCTCATCGTCAGATGGATTGGTTTCATGCTTGTCTCTCCTCACTCAAAAGCTCTCTGATGATGGCTTTTCTGGACTCGTCCATTTGTCTCCCGTTCTGCATATCATAGAATTCCTCAAAAATCTCCATAGTACTGGAGAGCTCCATTTTTTCCAGCACCCTCAGTTCCGCTGCTCGTTCGGCTTCACTGCCTTCAAATTCCAACCGCATAATATTTGGAAAGACCATGCGCAGCTTGCCAATGGCGTCCATTACCGCCTCATCAGTCAGCGTGACATGGTAATAGTCATTCGTATTTAGGTTCGTATAAAAGTCCGGATTCAGCAACTCCGTAATAGACCCCTTGATTTTCTTCATATCCTTCAGGGGTATCAATTCGATCTGTTTCAACTGCACATCCCCTTTGGTGCGTACATCCACGATGGTCACAGATTTCCTGTGGTTGACTTCAGAGAACGAATATTTAAGTGGAGAACCTGAGTAGCGGATTGTCTCTTTGGCTACACGCTGTGGTCTGTGGATATGTCCTAAGGCCACATAATCAAAATCTTTAAAAACAGATGCGTCTATGTTATCTAGCCCCCCGACGGACACCACTTCAGAATCGCTGCGTTCCGGCTCGACTCCATTGTTGGTAACGAATTGATGGGCAACCAGGATATTCCTACTGTCAGTCCCGATAGCGCTTCTACGAAAGACAGATCTTACGGCATCCTCATAACTCCCGATTTCAATATCTTCATCGAATCGCCTGACATTGGCCGGCTTAATGAATGGCAACAGATAAATGCGCAGCGGTCCATAATCATCGACCAGATCTATGCTTTCTAATTCTCCGTCGTATGGTTTGGAAAGATATACGCCTCTGTGGGCCATGATTCTGGACCCATAACCGATTCTCTCCGCGCTGTCATGATTTCCACTTATACCGTAAACCTGAAGATCCATCTCTGACAGACGAGTCAGTAGATGATCGAACAGCTCCACCGATTCTCCCGAAGGGAGTGCCTTGTCATAGATATCTCCCGCCAGTATCACTCCATCCACTTGTTCTTTCTCGGCGATCTCAAGAATCTGTTTGAAAATATATCGTTGGTCTTCGATCATAGGGAATTCATTTACACGTTTTCCGATGTGTAGATCCCCAAGGTGAAGAAATTTCATAGTACCTCCATTGCTTTTCGCTTTAGATCGTAGCAGATGATGACATTCGATTCTGATTCTAACTTTCAGCTAAAAAGTATGTGTTTCTGATTTTCAGTTTAAGGCTGGCCCAATATCCAAGAAGCCTACATGTAAGCATGTTTCTCTGCGCTCAAATATGTATTTAATTATACACTAAACATTAATCATACATATATAACACTTATCATTTAACCCTCTAATATTATCATGTCATCTCGATAGAACCTATTGGCTCAGTATCCTATCTCCCTACGATACAAAAAGAAGAACCCACGAATGGGTTCTTCTTAGAGGTATTTATGTTTGGCTAGCAAGGCCAAATTTGAATTCGTTGCTATGAACTTCTAGTAGCTGACGTCACCATAGTCGATTTCATCGTTGCTGAGTGCCTCGATGACCTTCGCCAGCTCATCCTTTACATCCTGCGGTACAGTGTCTTCAAAACCGTGGAACGAGGAATAATATACAGCCCGCTCTCCTACACCAACCCTGTAATTCTTCTGTTCCAAGCTGCCATCCAAGTACTTCTCATAGGCGTACAAGAAGGGTACTGGCACATCCTTAATCACGCTGACCAACACGGTCTCTGGTGCTGCACTGTTCTGGTCTCCACCGGCTCCGCCGATGGCGTATACACCTTGGTCCTGACAAGCCTCAATGGAGCCCATTCCAGCCGCTCCGGCAATGGCACCTACATAGTCCGCTCCAGCATCAATAAAGGCTAGCGTCGTTTCTTTGGCTTTGGCCGCATCATCGAAGCTTCCTGTCATAGCGGAGAGAATCTCTACATCCGGATTTACATACTTAGCACCGGCCAGGAACCCTTTCACTGCATTGGTAATCGGGGGAATCTCTAAACCACCCATGACACCAACTGTTCCGGTTTCTGTCATCATGCCGGCAATAGCCCCCATCAGAAATCCCTGGTGATCATCTGCAATCTGCATGCAGGCCACGTTGGGCTCCACTGCAGCTGATCCATTTATGATGATGAACTGGGTTTCCGGGAAATCCTTAGCCACAGTCAGACAAGCATCAGTGAACTGTGATCCATGTCCGTATATGATGTCAAAACCGGTAGTTGCGTAATTACGGTAGATTTCTTCCATATCCGATTGGGACACACTCTCCGCAAAGGAGATCTGCGCTCCATATTGCTCCTCAATCATCCCTAGAGCATTGAAAGCAGAAGCGTTCCACCCCATGTCACTGATGGGTCCGTTCAAAAGCAGTGCAACCGAGGGCACCTCTGGTGTCGTCTCTTCCACCTCTGCAGGTTCGCTTTCACCTTCTACCGCCGCAGGTTCCGAATTGGAACAGGCTACCGGTAAGATGGTCATTAATAGGCACAGTACTAAAGCAATAGCAGTTTGGAACTTTCTCATAATCTTTCCTCCTGAAATTTTAGTAACTCCCTAATCCCCTAAATGTATAATTCGTTAACGATGCTTATGAGCCATTTGACGCTATTGACAAAAATTGCATAAAAAAAAGAATCCGAAGATTCTTTTTTTTATCACTTTAGGCAATTGTGCATGAATACAGCAAGACAGCACCAAATTATAACATAAACACCGTTATTGATAGGTCAGCCGTATCAGGCAACCACCAGGTTCCTTCCAGCTTTCTTGGCCTCGTAGAGCTTTTCATCGGCATTGATGATGGCCACTTCGATATATCCAGCTTTATAGGTCGAAATTCCTGCTGAAAATGTTATGGCATTTAGGTCTGCATCCCCGGCTTGCTTCATCTGGCAGTCTTCCAGCATTCTTTGGAACTCAGCCACAGTCAGGCCTTCCGCAAATATGGCAAATTCCTCGCCACCATAGCGGCATACCGGATAGTCCTTAAAACAACTCTTCAGACTCTTTGAGAAGGCCACCAGCGTCTTATCTCCAGCCAGGTGCCCATAACTATCATTGATCCGTTTAAAATAGTCTATGTCCAATATAGCCACAACCCCATCATTCAATGACTTCTCAAACAGATTGAGGAAATAACGTCGGTTGTACAAGGATGTCAACGCATCCCTATCGGCAAATTTTTTAAGCTCTCTATAAGCCGTCTCTCTTTTGGTAATATCCTGCAAAACGACGATGCGGAATCGATTCTTCATCCCGTTTCGCACCTTTGCACCAAAGACAAGACCTTCATGATGGAACTGGGATTCGGACTGTTCCAGATTGAATCGGCCGAATGGAGCTATCTCTCTGAACAGGTTACCCAATTTGCTTTTCTCCAGCTTGTTGAAATTCCGCCCTGCCGCCGCATTATAGTCCAGTAGGTTATCATTCGCATCCAGCACAATAACCGACTCGTCGATGGCATCCAGCACATCCTGTTGCGTCAGTGGTAGAAGGTTCAGGAAATCATGCTCATATAAACCATAGGCAATGAGTGCTCCCATCACAACATAGGAAAATATGGTCGTATCAATATGATCTGGACCTAAACCGAACAGATAGGCTAAGAATACAACTATCGGAATCAGAACGGAGCAGAAGATGAACATGGTCTTCTTGCGGTAGACACCCGTCGCGCTGGTATATGTCTGATGCAACCGATAAGCTCCGAAAATAATCACCATGTAGAAAACGAATACGTGCACATAGTACCAGATGCCACGACTTAAAGCCAAAACCTCGAATCCCCAAGTCTGTCCCATACTGTATGACGCATGGTAGAGATGGTGCAAAGGGTTGGTCCAAACCAAGACCAATGTCAATATGTTCTGCGCTAGAAGGAACATAATCATATATCTATTGGCGATCCGGCGTTCATCAAGATATTCCCGAATGAAATACATGATTAGCACAGGATAGAATGAAGCCCCAATATACTCTATACGCAGCCATAACACCATCGTATCCAGATTGACGCTCAAGATTTCGAAGGCATAGCCGATGGTCTGTATGCTCATAGCCAACATAAGCAGGCAGAAGGGCTTCGCTCCCGGTAGGTGCTTTCGTCGATATCCGTAGTATGTTAAATTTAATAGTATGGCCGCTGAAAATAATAGTACTGCGGCAAATTCTGTATTTAGCATATCTCACATCCAATGCAAATTTTTCCTGTTCAGTATAACATAAATAAATGGAAGTTATAACGTCAAATAAATTACTGAAATCCAAATACCTGAGGATATCCTTACGTATCAAAGGTATCGGGGGATATTATTTTTTTCATATTTTACATATTATTCTACCATCTCCCCTGAACCTTGAGATGGCTTTTGGCAGGTGATTCAAACATCCTGAGAATTCCTAGAATGGATTAGCCGTTAACCCCAGTGTACTGGCTTACACATGTGGGTGATCCAGCAGTTCAAGTAGTTCCTCCGCGGTCCCGCTGAGTACCAATCCTCCGAAAATGGGCATGTCCTCCGTCAGTTCCTGTCCCTGCCAAACGTCCAGGTAGATTCGTTCAAACTCACTCTGGAAGCGGGTGTCTCGTGCGCTACCCTTATTCACAGCTCGATTGAACTGCTTCAGCAGTTCATCGTATCGGATACCGTTCTCGGAATAGGCTTTGACGCCGTATGCTATTTGTTCAGAACGAATCCAGTTGGGCATCTCATGATTGATTTCTCCATCATCGGTCTTCTGAACGCTGATGTGACTTTTCGCACCCTGCTTTGCCGTTTCATCCATATCATCAAGTCAATACCAGGCAATCAGTTCCTGGGGAAACAAAGCATCAATCTGTGTAATGCAGTAATAGTCATCCAGCGATATGGCAATTTCCGCCAACTGGCCACCTTCCGCATCTAGCAACAGTTTAAGATCGTTGCGGTAAGATTCATATTCGATGAAGGGGTAGTAGAATACCATTTCACGCTGGCCCAAAACATTGTAGTGGACAGCAACGGCGTCTTCTTCCGTATGGCTTCTGGATAGGATTTCCGGATTGGAAGAACCGGTCCAGTCGCCGCGATAGTCCTGGAACAGGCCCTAACTGTACATGAATGGTTCCGTTGCCACGACCTTTCCCCCGATCAGTTTGTAGGTGGATACTTCGCAATGCCCGTGGAATAAGCCCTCAAAGCGATTGGTCTCTCCCAGATACCGGCTAATCTTGTCCAGGTCGACGGTTCCATACAGTACCTGTCTTCTGTTCTTCTTCAAGCTGTCGTAATAGCCATTTAAGGCCACCCTGAACAGCCAGGCTTTCAGTTTGTCAGGCTCGATTCCCTCAAAATATAGTATCGCATTGTATATAGCCTCTCCGGTCAGATCCTCTGCCGTCTGCCCTTCCACTCCGATGCTAAGAAAGTAACGAATTACGATGTCTGCTTTTTCTATAACCAGTTGTGCTTCAAGATTGTCCATCGCTACCTGCCTTTCCCAGTTTTGAGATCTCATTGATAGAACGTTTAACCCAAACAAAAGTATACAGCAAACCAACAGTATTCTTGAACAGCTCCCCATTAGGGGGTAGTCAAATAAAAAATACTGTTTGGAATTTCCGATAAAATCGGATGATTCCAAACAGTATTCTTACCAGATCCGCCAAGTCTTGCCTTCTCCCTTATCTCGGTCTCGGCAACCGTCCGGACTCCGCAGCCCAGACCCGTATTCGGCTCGACAGTTTCTCGCTCAGCTGTTCGTTGGTGGCCCGCCATAGCCAGTTGCCTCCGGCCACGCCAGGTCGATTGAAACGGGCCTCGTTCCCAAGCAGCAGCAGGTCCTGCAGGGGGATGACAAGTAGTTCAGCATCACTGTAGTAGAGTCTTGTTAAAGTGTGAACCGCGAATTCCTTCAGCGTAAGGTTATGGGGCATCCCTCGATTCTGCAGCCAGGCCATCAGGGTCTCATCGTCATGAGTACCAGTGTAGAGCACCTCTCCTCTAAGATAGAGGGGCGGGAACGGCCGGTTCTCGTCCATCGCATCGTTACAGTGTTGCAGCACCAGCATGCCCGGGTATCCGCTCTGTTCCTTGAGCTGATTGGCTTCGTAGGAAAGGTATCCCAGATTCTCTGATAGCAGATCCAGTCCGTCCACCTGCCGCTCAAGCTCTTCGAAGAAACGTATTCCAGGCCCCTTCTGCCAAGTTCCGTGTTCGGCCGTCTCTTCACAGGCGGGAACCTCATAATAGTCGGCCAACCCGCGAAAATGGTCGATCCTGATAGTATCCACGCGGCGTTGCAGGGTAGCAATCCGCTGTACCCACCAGTCGTAATCCGTTCGCTCATGTTCCGCCCAATCATAGATGGGATTGCCCCAGAGCTGTCCTGTTTCAGAAAAGTAATCCGGAGGTACGCCGGCAACCACAGCTGGTGAACCTTCATCGTCCAGCTTGTAAAGCTCCTGGTGACACCAAACATCGGCCGAATCAAAGGCAACATAGAGTGGCATATCTCCGATGATTCGAATACCCCTTTTTACTGCTTTTTCCTTCATGATATCCCACTGGGAGAAGAAGAGATACTGATAGAACACTTCCTCATCAATCTGTTCCATCAGCTGGTTGCTGTAGTAGTTAAGAGTCGCTTCATCCCTGCGTACCAATTCTGGCTCCCATTGGTTCCACACGCTCTCGTGTCCCGCTCGTTTCAATGCTTTGAACAGGGCATGGTCTTCCAACCAATACCCCTCTTTTTCCCGAAAAGCTTTGATATCCCTCTCCATCTCCGCAAAGCGCGAGGAATCCTTCCGGTAGCGCAGGAACGCCAGGCGCAGCAGTTCCTTCTTCAGAATCCAAGCCTTGTCGTAATCAACCTCCTCTTCAGGGAATTCTGACTCAGAAGCAATCGTCAACGCCTCCTGATCCAGCAATCCTCTCTGGACCAGATCCTCAGGATCGATGTAGAGTAGGTTGCCGGCAAAAGAGGAAATGGAGCAGTAGGGCGAATGGAACGTATCCCCCTGGGAGTAAGGCAGGATCTGCCAGACCTGATGGCCGGCCTCCTCTAGAAAGTCTAGGAATCTTTCTGCACTTCCACCCAGATTCCCCACGCCGAATGCGGACGGCAGGGCACTGATGGGCATAAGGATGCCGGCTTGACGTCGTTCCATCTCCTCCCGAACCCACGGATTCTGCAACAGCAGTATCCCGGATCCGGGTTTCAGCGTCACTGTAAGCATGCCGTTCTGAGGAAGATGTGTCCGATGGTCGGGAAAGACTTCCTGCAGAGGTCCCATCGGCCAATCCCGAATATCAGCATGGATAGTCCACTCCTCATCGTGTCCGTTGATGAAGACCAGGGCCCGGTTTTCTATAGAATCCTGCTCCCTTTGCTCACGTTTCAGACAGATGATTTTCTCGTCTATGGCATGGCAGGAGAACTCCCCCTTCTGCAGGACAGGATAGAGCGACCTTACTGCTGCAAGCTGGCGGTACTGATGAAGGATGTGACCGTTCTCCCTGCCCCATGGGTATGGTTTCCGATTCATAGGATCTTTCTCGCCAGTCAGTCCCGCTTCGTCCCCATAGTAGATGTGCGGGACGCCGGGTGAACACATCTGCCAGAGGAAGGCTGATGTCAGTCGTTCTGTATCCCCTTCCAGTTCCGTCAGCAACCTTCTGGTATCATGGGTACCTAGGATGTTGAGCAGGGCCTGAAACACATCCGGAGGATAGTGTTCCTTTATCGTATTCAACTGGGAGGCTGCCCTGCTTGCGCTGATCTCCCCCTTCAGGAAATCCAACACGGTATCCCGGAACGGATAATGCATGGTAGCGTCAAGCTCCGCACCCAGCAGATACTCCCTTCTCTCTCCATAGCTCACCTTGTTGGTGGCATCCTCCCAGACCTCACCGATCAGAACACTGTCTTGGTTCTTCTTAAGCATGCTTTTCTTGAATAACCGGATAAACCGGTCCGGCAGTTCATCCGCCACGTCCAGGCGCCAGCCGGCTACACCAGCCTCCATCCAATGGTCCAGCACGCTCCCCTTGTCCCGGATGATGAAATCAAGATAGCCAGGATGCATTTCGTTGACATTGGGCAGCGCCGTGACATCCCACCAACATTCGTAGTCATGCGGATAATTGCGGAATCTGTACCAGTCATAATAAGGTGAATCCTGTGACTGGCAGGCTCCAAACGAGTCATAATTCCCATAGCGGTTGAAGTAGCGGCTGTCCTCCCCAGTGTGGCTGAACACGCCGTCTAGGATGATACGTATGTCCTGCCGCCCGGCTTCATGAACCAACCGTTCGAAGGTTTCCTGGGTTCCGAACATGGGATCAATCTTCAGGTAATCTCCGGTATCGTACTTGTGGTTGCTAAGGGATTCGAAGATAGGATTCAGATAAAGGCAACGCACACCTAGCGTTTTCAAATAGGGCAGTTTCTCTATGATGCCATCCAGATTGCCGCCGAAGAAATCCCAATACCTGACCGCTCCCGATTTTTCGTCCCTGACATAGAATGGATCGTCATGCCAGTCGAGGTGCAGCACACGGTTGGGCCGGGTCACCTGTTCACACCAAGCTTCTGACCCCTTCGATTCGGTCCGGCGGAAACGGTCCACAAAAATCTGGTAGACGATCCCTTTCTTGTACCAGTCCGGTATCCTCCTCTTTGGCTTGTATACGGTAATCTGGTAAGGGCGAAGATTGTCCGTTTCATTGCATACTTCACCGGGTCCGCTCAGGGAAGCTTCCCTGCGCCCATAGGAATACGTCATCCCATCCTTGGCGACCCGGAAGACATACCATAAAAGCTGGGGGTCCTTAGGCATATGCAGTGTCGTCTCATACACTTTCCTGCGACCAAGTACACCGTCCGACGGATATTCCCCCAAAAGCTGCATGAGATGGGGTTTCTCCCAGCCCTCGTCGTCGGCAAGTATCAACTGAACCATGCCGATTTCCCCCTTCGGTTGCGGCTCGTCCATGAGCCAGACCAATCGAATCGTGACGTCCTGCCGTACTATTAAGGCGCCAAACGGTTCTCGATATTCTTGCTTGAATGAGTTGTGTAAAAGCCAAGTCATAGCGTCTCCTCATCAACCTCTCAGTTTGATATTCCAAATGTTCTTAGCATATTCCCTGATGGCCCTGTCACCGGTGAAATAACCGGACTTAGCCACGTTGATGATGGCTTTCCTAGTCCATAGGTCTTGATCCCGATAGCAAGCCTTCACTCTCTTCTGAGCCTCCTGGTAGGAAGCAAAATCCTTAAGTACGAAATACTGATCGTTCTCCAACAGAAGTGAGTTCTTGATATTGTGGATGGCACTTTGAGCCTTATGGAATGCACCTTGGTCCAATGCGGCTAGTACCCGCTGAAGGACGGGATTACAAATCATGGCCTCCATGGCGCTGTAGCTACCGTTCTGATAGTAGGCCATGACTTCATCGGCAGTAAGTCCGAACAAGAAGATATTCTCTTCTCCGACTGCGTCCTTGATCTCCACATTGGCACCATCCAAGGTACCGATGGTCAACGCCCCGTTCATCATCATCTTCATATTCCCAGTTCCGGAAGCTTCCTTGCTGGCAGTGGAGATCTGTTCGCTTACATCAACCGCAGGGATGATGCGCTCCGCCAGACTCACTCGGTAGTCCTCCAGGAAGACAACCTTCAGCAGGTCGTTGATTTCTGTATCGTTGTTGATTGTCTCTGCCACTGTATTGATCAGCTTGATTACATCCTTGGCAAAGTAGTAACTTGGTGCAGCCTTGGCTCCGAACAGGAAAGTGCGGGGATGCACATCCAAATTCGGATTGTCCTTCAGCTCCAAATAGAGGTTCACGATATGCAATATGTTCATTAATTGCCGTTTGTAACCATGCAACCGTTTTATCTGCACATCGAAGATGGATTCGGGATCCACCTTGATGTCCATGGTATCCAGTATATAGTCAGTCAGTTTCTGCTTGTTGTCCTGTTTGACCTTTCTGAATGACTCCTTGAAGGCGCTGTCCTCCGTGTATGGAAGCAGGTCAACCAGATGGCTGGCTTCATTCTTCCACTCTTCACCGATGCTGTCCGTAATCAGCCGGCAGAGGGTCGGATTGGCGCAGGATACCCAGCGCCGGTGATTGATGCCGTTGGTTACATTCTTGAACTTGTCGGGATAAACCTGGTAGAAATCTGCCATGACCTTGGTTTTGAGTAGGTCGGTATGCAAGGCTGCAACACCGTTAACGCTGTAGCTATAGGCAACCGCCAGATTGGCCATATGTACCATTCCGTTCTGGACCACACCCAGACGCTGTAGTACATTGGGATCGCAATACCCTTTTTCCTGGCAAGCCTGGTTGGTGCGGATGTTCATTTCCTCGATGATCATGGTAATCCTGGGAAGCAGGTTTCGCATCATATCCAGTGGCCAGGTCTCCAACGCTTCCGGCATGATAGTATGATTGGTATAGGAAACAGTCTTCAGGGTTATGGCCCAGGCGTCGTCCCAATCCAGATTCTCCTGATCCATCAGGACCCGCATCAGCTCAGGTATGACCAAAACCGGATGTGTATCATTGATGTGGATGGCTGCATGCTTAGGCAACTCACTAAATGGCAGTTCTTCCTTTTTAAAATCCCTGATGATGCTCTGCACCCCGGCGCTGGATAGGAAATACTGCTGCTTCAGCCTGAGGATACGTCCCTCGATCTGGCTGTCATCCGGGTATAGGAACTCGGTAATCTGTTCAACCTGCCACTGTTTTTCCCTGATCTGGGTCCGCAGATGCATGTTCCCAAATTGGGAATAGTCCATATCCTCTTCCGGCAAATCTGCTGACCATAGCTTCAGCATGTTGATCTGTCCACTTACGGTGCCCACGATGGGCATATAATAGGGAATGGCCCGTACGGTCTGGTAGTCGTAATGTCTGAAATGCAGCTTCCCTTCACGATAGTCTACACCCACCTGACCATAGAAATTCACATCGACTGCATCGTCCAGATGCCTGATATCCCAAGGGAAGGATTCCTTGAGCCATTGGTCCGGCAGTTCAATCTGCTCACCCTCGACGATTTTCTGCCGAAACAGACCGTGGCGGTAACCGATACCGCAGCCGCAGGCGCTGATACCCAGCGAGGCCATGGAGTCGATATAGCAGGCCGCCAAACGCCCCAGGCCACCGTTGCCAAGACCAGCCTCCATTTCAGACTCCCGGATAACCTCGTAATCGAGGCCCATATCGTCCAGTGCATCGATCACCAGAGTCTTCAGACCCAGGTTTTGCAGGTGAAGAGTCATCATCTTGCCCAACAGGTATTCCATGGAAAAATAGTATACTCGTCTCTTGTGCAGACCCTTTCTCAAATCCAGACCATCGGCGTAGCGCTCACCGATCTCCTGCATGATCATTCTGGACAAGCATTGGTAAATCTCATTGTTGGTGGCTTCCCGGAACGGCTTGGCATAAGTCGTGCGGATTCTATGGGCCAATTCCTTACGAATCGATTCTTTGCTCCCAAACATATTATCGCTTCCTTCCGTATGCAACCTATCCTAACCCAGTTCCTCATACAGATCCAGATATTCTGCCGCTGAATTTTTCCAGCTATTGTCAGCTTCCATGGCATTCTTGACGATCTTCTCCCATACCTCAGGATTTCTGTAGAATGTCATTGCCCGATGTATAGTATGAAGCATGTCATGCGCGTTGTAATTGCTGAAGCTGAATCCGTTACCCATACCCGTCTCTGGCCAATATGAATCAACCGTATCCGCCAAACCACCAGTTTCCCTTACAATGGGCAATGAACCGTAACGTAACGCAATCAGCTGGGTCAGTCCGCATGGCTCGTACTTGGATGGTAACAGTGTCATATCTGAAGCACCGTAGAGCTTATGGGCCATTTCTTCACTATAGTAGAGATTGACAGACAACTGCTCTGGATATCTTTCTGCATATTCCGACAGCGCCTGGTGATAATGCTCTTCACCGGTTCCCAGAACAACCAACTGCACACCCTCTGCCAAGATTTCCGGCACGACATGCAAAATGAGGTCCAGTCCCTTCTGTTCCACCAGACGGGAAATGAAAATGATCATCGGAATGTCCTTATCCACAGTGAGACCCAGTTCCTTCTGCAGAGGTTCCTTGTTCAACAGCTTGCTCTTATAGCTGGATTTATATCTTTTGGAAAGAGCAGGATCCTTCAGCGGATTGAACGTCCGGTAGTCGATACCGTTCACGATGCCATAGATATCCCCCTTCTTGCTTAAAACGCCTTCTAACTGCTCGCCAAAATAGGCAGTTTTGATCTCTTCTGCATAAGTCTTGCTTACAGTACTCACCCTATCGCAGAACACGATACCACCCTTCAGAAAGCTGATGGCGCCGTTAAATTCCATATATTCTTCGTGGAAAAGGCTCTCGTCCAAAGCTAGGATATCTCCCAGCACCTCTTTGGCGAATACCCCTTGGTATTTCAGATTATGAATGGTCAGAACACTCTTCATATCCTTGTAGCCATCCAAATGTGCGTATCGCGTCTTGTGGTATACACTCACCAAAGAAGCCTGCCAGTCATGGGCATGCAATATGTCCGGCATGAAATCGATATGGGGCAGCATCTCAAGCACCGCTTTGGAAAAGAACGCAAAACGTTCAGCCTCGTCAAAGAAACCATAGAGTCCTTGTCTCTTGAAGTAGTACTCATTGTCTACGAAATAGATTGGAATACCCTGGTATTCAAGTGTTTCTATACCGCAAAACTGGTTTCTCCAAGCCAGATCAACCTGGAAATCCGCAAGATGTGTCATCTGCTCCTGGTAGGATTCGTCAATATCCTGGTATTTGGGTATCACTACCCGGACATCCACGCCCAGATCTCGCAGAGCTTTGGGCAGGGAGCCCAAAACATCTCCCAATCCTCCGGACTTGACGAAAGGATAAGCCTCGGAGGCTATCATTAATACTTTCATGGTTACCTCCTATTCGAATACTACTTGGCAGTGGTCCACAATGGTCAATTCGTCCTTATCGGGATCTCCCAAGGTAACTCCGTCTTCGATGGTCGCTCTTTCACCCACGATGGTGCGGTAGAGGGTCACATTGTCTCCAACGCGGGCATCCGGCATGATGATCGACTCTACAATTTTCGAGTTCTTCCCCACAACTGCTCCGCCGAAGATAACACTCTTACGGATTTCCCCACTCACCTGAGCGCCATCCCCGAAAATGCTGTCCACAGCTATGGCCTGCTGTTTTATGAATGTGGGTGGTTTATCATGATTGACGGTATAAATGGGCCAATTTTGATCATAAAGATCGATGCCTCTTCCTTCTAGGATTTCCATACTGGTCTGCCAGTAGGACTCTATGGTGCCCACATCCTGCCAGTATCCTTCGAACGGGTAAGCGTACATAGGATCAGACTCTTTGAGCATCTTTGGTATTACGTCTTTTCCAAAGTCATTACTGGATTCCGGATTCTGCTCATCTTCAATCAGATGGCGTCTTAAATCAGACCAATTGAAGATATAGATACCCATGGAGGCCAGGTTGCTCTTGGGCTTTTCGGGCTTCTCATCAAATTCGAGGATGCGGTTGAAGTGATCTGTATTCATGATTCCGAAACGGGATGCATCCTCCCATGGGACTTCACGTACGGCAACGGTCGCCGTTGAATTGTTGTCGATGTGATAAGACAGCATGGTCGAATAGTCCATCTTATAAATATGGTCGCCAGAAATTACCAGTACATATTTCGGGCTGTACTGGTCGATATAGTCGATGTTTTGATAGATGGCGTTGGCAGTACCTTTGTACCAATTGCTGTCCCCCTGCTTGATATGAGGAGGAAGAATCGAGAGTCCGCCATTCTTGCGGTTCAGATCCCACGGATCCCCCGAGCCTATATGTTCGTTTAAAACGAGCGGGTGGAACTGAGTAAGTACCCCCACTTTGCTGATTCCAGAATTTGTGCAATTGCTAAGAGGAAAATCGATGATCCGGTATTTGGCTCCGAAAGCTATAGCAGGTTTGGCCAGATTCTTGGTAAAAGGCGCCAGACGGCGACCTTCTCCTCCAGCCAGCAACATTGCAACAGTCTTTTTACTTTTCATCCTCTTTAACCTTTCTTAAATAAACAGGCGCCAGTACTACCATCCCCAATGGCGGTACGCGAAGGCGTAAGCTCTGTGAAAAATTATGCCAAGATGTTTGCTCCCTATTCAAAATCCCGATGTTGATGACGCCGGACCCTCCATATTCCGGACTATCACTGTTGAAAATTTCTTGGTACCCTGCATCTAGCGGAATCCCAATGCGGTAGTCTTCATGTACTACCGGAGTAAAATTACAAATAATTATAAGTGGATTGGCCTCGGCATCATAGCGTATGAAACTGATTATACTCTGCGAATAATCGTTGGCCTCGATCCACTGGAAACCACCCATCTCCTTATCTCTCTCCCAAAGAGATGGATTTTCAAGATACAGGTGGTTCAGCGCTTTAGTATAAAGATGCGCATCACGATGTGCCGGATATTCCAGCAGGAACCAGTCCAATGGGCGTTCTTCATCCCATTCAATAAACTGGGCGAATTCCGCCCCCATGAAGCTCAGTTTCTTTCCTGGATGGGTCATCATGTACCCAAGGAAAACACGCAGATTGGCGAACTTCTGCCAATAGTCTCCCGGCATCTTGTTTACCAGGGACTTCTTGCCATGCACCACCTCGTCGTGCGACAAGGGCAACACGAACTGCTCGGAGAACGCATAGAAAAAGGAAAACGTGAGAAGATTGTGGTGATGCTTGCGATAGATTGTGTCCTTCTTCATATACCGGAGTGTGTCGTTCATCCACCCCATATTCCATTTATAGTGAAAACCCAGCCCTCCTTCTTCAACGATTTTACTGACATGCGGCCAGGCGCTAGACTCTTCAGCGATCATCCGGGCGGCTGGGCAACGTTCGCGCACGACCAAGTTAAGGTGTCTCAGGAAATCTATGCCCTCGATATTCTCCCGGCCACCATATCTGTTGGCCGTCCACTGTTCATTACTTCTTTCAAAATCCAGATAGAGCATACTGGCTACGGCATCCACGCGAAGACCGTCCACATGGAATAATTCGAGCCAGAATAGCGCATTGGAGATCAGGAAACTCTTGACCTGGTTCTTGCCCAGATCGAAGCTGCCAGTCCCCCAGTTGCTCTGCTCCGCACGCACAGGATCCTGGAATTCATAAACCGGCCCGCCATCAAAACGGCTAAGCCCATGTGCGTCCTTGCAGAAATGTACCGGTACCCAGTCCATAATTACACCGATGTTCGCCTGGTGCAATCTGTCAATTAAATACATCAGATCCTTCGGTGATCCATATCGGCTGGTGGCGGCATAATATCCGGTGATCTGATAACCCCAGGAACCGTCAAAGGGATGCTCCATCAACGGCAAAAACTCAACATGAGTGTAGCCCATCTCCTTGATGTAACCCGGAAGTTCTTCCGCGAGATCCCGGTAACTGTAGTGTGACCCATCCTCATGTTGTTTCCAAGAACCCAGATGCATCTCATAGATGTTCATGGGTCCCATGTCCTCATTCTCATCCTTGATTATCCTTGACTGCCATTCCGTATCTTGCCAGTCATATCCACTCAGGTCATACACCACGGAAGCTGTCTTAGGACGTACCTCTGCATGAAAAGCATACGGATCCACCTTGTACAGCAGTTCGCCGCTTGCAGTACGGATTGCATATTTATATTTGGCGCCTTGAGCTAGGTCATGTACGAATACACGCCAGGTTCCACTATCGTGGCTTGGCTTCATCGGATGCCTATCAGCATCCCATTGGTTAAAGTCTCCTACCACGGACACTGAAACAGCATTGGGTGCATATACCATGAACTGGACACCCTGTCGACCATCTTCAGTGACCGGATGGGCACCGAAGATGCGGTACGCCTGATACAGGATACCGTTTCCAAATAGGTATAGATCTTCTTCACTGGGTTTTACATACATATTGGCCTCTTTCCTTAGACAAAGACACCCGGGATATACTCATCCCCTCCCTATGAGTTCTTCATATTCTACGTTTATTGTCATTTTACCTTGTTTTTCAAAGTAAATTTTCATAAAATTCAAGATAAAAAAATAGCCTATGCTAGTGCATGGCTATCTTCTGAACGACCATACCCATCACATTGTTTTTAACAATCATGCGTTTTGTCATATACCCGTTCTACTCCTAATTCTATCTCCTTGATAATCCTAACAAGATTGTATCCCCATTTCAATACTTTCTTTCCAAAATTGACCCATTCTAAGCATTGTACCGATACTCTTTCCCATCAGCTATCCAAATCCATCACGAATTGCTTTATGGCTTCCACTCCTTCAATCATGTTAGGGGCCATATCTCGTACGAACTGGATATCTTCCTGTTCATTTTTTGGCGTATGTCGTTCATAATGCTCGTATGCCGCTTTGCCATCGTAATCAACAAATGCGATACGTGCCCCGAAAGATCCCGGGGGTAGCATAATGGCGTCTCCAGTGACTGTAGCAATATGATAAGGGTGGGCCAGCAAAGCTTTCCCCAACTGATTTGATGTTTCTATGCCTTTACTACTTAACTTGGCCTGTAATTCCTGAAAATCCAAATAATAGTAGAATCCACCCTGAGGTATGGTGGCATTCAATCCGTTTATACGATTGCACATTCCACTCAGTGTAGTCCCCATAATACGATGGATATTTCTGACCCGATCGTAGTAAAAATAGTCGCTAGGATGATCTTCATAGGCAGCAATAGCTGCCCATTGTATCGGTGTCGGGATGCTCGAGTATATAGTGGCCGCTAATTTTTCAAATGCATCTACGAGGGCCACATCTGAGTCTTCAGGCATCAAGAGGACGCCTAGACGATACCCACCAGCAGAACGGTCCTTGGACAGACCCCCAGTCACAAAAGTTCCTTCCGGGTAAATCTGACCCAAACTAACAAAGTCCGGATACTGATAGGAAGTTAGCGCGTAGATCTCATCCGCCAGAATGAGTGTGTTGTTGCGCCGACAAACAGAAACGATTTCCTCTAGTTCGCTCTTGGTATACAGGACGCCTGTCGGATTGTTGGGGTTATTGATAATCAGTAAGTGCTGACATGGTGGCAGGGACACCAAATAGTGTTCCAAGGCCTTCGGATCAATCATGTACCCGTCTTCTTTTCTCAAAGGCAGCGGATGCCAGGCCCTACCCAACATACCGGCCTGAGGGGCGTATCCAATCCAGGCGGGTGTAGGGATGACGACATCCCCTTCCAGAATCTGCAAGAGCATATAAACCAGCATCTTGGTACCAAGGCCTACAACGATCTGCTCCGGCCGTCTCTTCACTTGAAATACCCGGTTATAAAAAGATGCTACTGCCGAGCGAAGTGGCTCAATCCCCAATGCCGATGCGTAGTTGGAATCAAGAGTGTGTTTCCTCAATTCCTGCTCCAAGCGGGTCATGACTGGGAATGGGGATTCACCGAAGGCAAAGCCGAAGTACTCAAAGTCGCAACCGATCTGCTGGCATTTTATCTTCTGCTCCGCTACCATCAGACCGATAGCCAGATTCTCTGGCATATGCAGATTGTTCAATGTTGATTGGATGTCGATCGGTTTTTTTAACATACTCTCCCCAATCTGTTATTTTTTTCTATCCTATTATTGGTCCCGGCAAGAAATAATGATAAATCAAAGCCACGATAATCAAAATCGCATATTGGACGTGAACTTTCTCAAGCTTTTTGTTCTCCGTATTCTCCTTGATTATGCCCAACACAGTGGTAAAAAGCACGAATACCCATAACATGAACCCACTATGGTTGATGTCGAACCGGTTACCTAGCGCCAGATAACCGTGTGCCAGACCCAAGATCAACAAAGCCATGCCTGCAGGTTTGTGGAACCTGTGAAGTTTCATGATTCCCAGTTTCAAACTTGTGGTGATATTCCGCCCTTTCCATCTGGTATAGCGCTTAATCAATAGAGGTGAAATTAAGTATAGGATTAATAGAATATTCAACCATGCTAGATATGTTGCCATATGCTTCGCCTCTTTCTTTCACTCTTCAATGATTCCAACTTCTGGTAAATTATCGAGAACACTCAGTCCGTGTGGCGACTCAGACTTAATTGCCTCGGTAACTTCCTTTCCTGCAGAAAATCCATTATGCTGCCCCACATTCCATGCCTTCACATCACTAACGTCATATATAATTCCATCGACGGCGATATAAGCTGGGGTGCCATCCTGTCCGTCATATTCTTTTAGTTCTTCAAGTGTAAGAATCAGTTCCTCGGGCTCCTCAGCAGGTGGTTCTTCTAATGCCTCGTCGGTTGTCGCATTACAAGCTGGCATCAGGAATAGAGCCATCATCATCAGAACGGCTATACATTTACGTTTCATGTCATTCCTCCCAATTACACATCTAAGGCTAATCCGAAATTCTTAAATCAATACGATTTCTATCTAACCTCCCAGGAAGGATTTCCCTATGATCTCCTGTGTCCATGAGGCGCCAATTAAAATAAAATACCCTACTATAATAGGTTGACGGTCATCTGGTCGGTCATATGACACGTCTACTATAATTATACCATAGGGCCCAAATCCGTATTAACCAGACCTGCTCATATTACCAATGGCTCCACATCTAAATCCCCTAATACATCCAAAAACACGATGCGGCGAAACAATGTATCGCCGCATTCTCATTCCTATATTCTTTCACATTTTCTCTTCACATATTGCGGACGCCAGTAGCCTTAACAATCTGTTCGCTATTGCTCATCAAATCCTCAACACCCAGCATATGGATATCCTGTTTGCCGCTGATCCTGCAGAATACGCGCAACTCCTCTGCCAGCGTCTTGTAGAGATTTACCAGCCCCTGCACTGCACGATTGTGTTTCAACAACACACGAAGTTTTTCATCCTGGGTAGCAATGCCGACCGGACATTTCCCAGTGTGACAGATCCTGGCCTGAATGCACCCGATACCAATCAAGGAAGCCGTTGCCAACGCGATACCATCCGCCCCAAGTGCCAAACCCTTAGCTATATCAGCGCTGGTCCTGAAACCGCCTGTTGCCATAAGAGCCACATCGACACCTGCTTCCAAGATGATCTTCTTCGCTCTTGGAATGGCATAGACCGCCGGTACCCCGACGTTGTCTTTCAGAAACCCCGGAGACGAACCTGTCGCTCCACCTCGACAGTCTATGGTAATGAAGTCCGGTTTCGCCCGCAAAGCAGCCCAGACATCCTCTTCTATCTGTCCGGTTGCGATCTTGATGCCCACCGGAACATCCGGATTGATACTTCTGATCCACTGCATCACCTTGTCCAGATCTTCAATAGTATCTATTCTGGAGAATCGGCCTGGTGATACCGAATCCTGACCCGGCTCCAGATGGCGAATCATAGCGATTTCCTTTGTAACCTTCTCTGCTGGGAGATGACCGCCAACACCAGGTTTGACACCTTGACCGATTTTTATTTCCACAGCATCCGCTTTGGCTATGGCAGCTTCGTCATGCGAAAATGCTGCTGTTCCCAATTCATAAATATAATGTTTGGCGCTCTCCCTTTCTGGTGCCAAAAAGCCCCCTTCTCCTGAGCATATGGCTGTATCCATGATGGCGGAACCCGTGGCTAGCGCCACTTTCGCTTCTTTTGAAATTGCACCATAACTCATATGTGAGACGTAGAAAGGTAGTGCCAGGTCCAACGGTTTCCGGCAATTCTTGCCAATTACAGTACTAAGGTTGACCGGTTCTTCCTCGTTCAGAGGCATGCGGTTCAGCTGCGCGGCTGTAAAAAGCAGGTGCTCCCAACCTGGATAGGCCTTAAGAGTGCTCATGGCTGTATTCTTACTTTCACCACTCTTTGCCAGCTCATAAATCTGTTCATTCTTCCCGATTTCTTCTGGTTTCTTATGTATTTGATGTTGCGGCTCTCTAATGAGACCAGTCTCGTCAAACCCTACATACCAGTGTTCACCGCTGCAAAACGGTTTGTTCTTGGAATGGCCGCATCGGCAAAGTGCATAGTGTTCCTTCGACGCCAGTTCCTCCTCATTATCGAAGGACAGCGAACCGGATACGTAATATGGCCCTTCAGCGATGGCCTGAATCTTCGGCTGGTCGCTAAAAGTGTCATACAGGTTTTCATCAATGGTATAACTTAGCGCTCCGGATGGGCATTTGCGAATGGTGGAGATGATCTTCTCCACATCTTCAGCATCCGGATCAATCCACGGTTCTGTTCGCATGCGAAATACGTTCGGCAACTCATCTGTGCAGAATCCGGCATGGGAGCAAATGCCCCGGTCATCATGAATAGTGATCCCGCTGCCGATGTAGCTGGAACGATTCCGTTCTATCCGTCGGGGATCCTTTTCGTCTTTGAATCCGTTGTTACCATGACTTCCATCGCAGAACGGCATGTTGGATGATCCGCCGCAGCGGCAGAGTGCCATCGGTTCTTCCACAGGCACCTCCCTCCCGGTGGATGCCTGAAGCTGATCCATCTCCTCGACTACAAACGGTCCGTTCTTCACTGTCTTGATGCCTGGTTTCTTTTTCATTCTTTCCCCCTCGGCTTAAGATTCATTCACTCCTATTCGCTGTACTTGCCCATAAACAGGATGCTTTCTGCTACCTCATCATAAATGAGAAACAAGAATGGATGATCCGCCCTGAAGATCAGGGGTTCCATCGTTGCACTCTCCAGCACCTCAACCACGGTAGCGGCGGCAGCTTCGCTACCCTTCTCATTAACTTCGATAAAGGCTTTGTGCAACACCCTAGAGATGAACAATCCATCCCTGATACCGGATAGGTCCGCGTCACCTGTGAAGGCTATTACCATGCCCAAATTCTTCAGTGCCTGATTCAAGTTCTTGGTACCGTATTCCATCTCGAATTTTGGTATCTGCAAGATCAGGTCTTCCGCTTCATAAAACCTGTCATTGATGGTATTGAACATCTCTTCATCCAGATCCTTTATAAGGCTATCTATGTCTCCGGTTTCATCCGGAAGAAGGATGATCATGCTTCTTTTTTCATCTTCATAGGGGAGCCGTACTGCCTGTAGGTTCTCATCTTCCATATACCAGACCGTCCGCTTGTCGCTCATCATCTCTACCGAGCTGACACTTCCGCTCTGGTTATGGAAGTCCGTATCAAAGGTCTGATCCTCATCGAATTGATTGGCCCAGTCCCCTTTGAAATAAATTGCATTGATCAAGTACAATACAGCGTCCGCTGGCAAAGGCGGTGTCAACATATCCTTGATTTTCCCCTTGGTAGCTTCCTCTATCCAACCATTCATTACGTCTGCTGCACCCGGATCACTGAAGTCCAGATAGTCCGACTGCGCCAGATAGTCATTGCTAATAATATCCAAGTAATCTTCCTTCAAGGTCTCACCTTCGCGAATCCAGATGGAGTTCTTCAGATATAGCTCGGTTGTCCCCAGGTTCTGATCCAGATAACGCTGGTACTCCGCATACGACACATTGATTTCCTCTAGCTCCAGCCCCTGATAGGAAAGAGCTCGTATCATCTCTTCCCTGGTCTCACCTTGTGCACCATTGAGGGCCATACTGAGCGCCATTGAGATGCTTAAGGGCGAATAGAATAGGTTGTGCTCTCCTTCTTCTTCATTCAACATCCTCAGCATGTTGAAGGTAAACGATTGATTGGCCATAGCCAATTCTTCGTCCACTGAGAGGTCTATCGGTTCCACCGCTTCTTCACATCCTGTTAACGTCAGTAGTAAAACTAAGCAAAGTAAAAGACTGATCATGATTCTACTCATCTTGAAAAACATACTAAATCCCTCCTCTACTCCATAGACGTGTTATATACGCTCCGGTTCCGCTATCATCCAATTATCAGGTTCTCTTTATAGTATACCTTTTCCAATCCGCATATTCCTGCCTGCAGGATGTTTCCAGATTTATTTTCACTCAGAAATTGCGAGATATATGATAGATAATCAGCCTTTGAACGACTGATTATCGCAGTTTTCTTCTCTTCTCTCCTTCTATATTTTACAAGGTTCATGACGTTCCGGTTCTATTCTGGAAACCCATATGTGCATTTTTCTTTTCCTTAATCATAGTTCCCAAGTATGGAATCAGACGTGCTATAATAAACGCGGAGGTGAATTCATGAAATCGGTATTAATCGCCTATTACACCCGCACTGACAGTACACGGGAAATAGCAGAACGACTCGCATCACTCCTTCGTCATGACAATCTGCGAGTTGAAGCACTACCATTCTCCCAACATGTGGACCTGTCCATATACGACATCATCGTCATCGGAGCACCCATTCACGGTATGCATTGGGCCAAGGAAGCATCTACCTATTTGCATGCACACCAGGACACGCTCAAACGCAAACCACTTGCCCTGTTCTATTCCAGTTATTTGTATCATCTTGCCCGGCCTTTTTGGCGCAGACAAATCGCCAAAAGCCTAGATTACTATGATGATGAGTTCCACGTTTTGACCAAAGGAAAATTCGGCGGACGGATTACTGATGAATTCCCAACCTTCGCACGCCTTCTTTTCGGAGTTTACAAACATGCACCGATGGATGCCCGCGACTGGTCTAAAGTTGAATCCTGGGCGGCAACACTTCAAGAAAAATTATTGCTTTTATAAGGAATTATTTATGGCGGGCTAAAAGCCCGCCATTTTTTCTGCAATCATTTATCCATGCTAACACGATTTCTACCACTTGATTTACTGCAATAAAGCAACTCATCTGCCCGACACAATAAGTCAGCCAGTGTTTCTCCCTTCCGGGACATGGTGGCACCGATCGATATACTTATTTTAATCGTCTCCTCTTTATAGTAAATGGCAGATTCCTCAATTAACACACGCATTTTTTCGGCAGATGACGCTAGAAATCCCATTGAAATACCTGGGAAAATACCTGTGAATTCCTCACCGCCCCATCGTCCTACCAGGTCACTCTTGCGGCCGACGCTCGCGAGTACCTTCGCTGTCATCTTCAGCACTTCATCACCGGCATCATGCCCGTAGGTATCGTTGACCTTTTTAAAAAAGTCGATATCCGCCATCACCACCCCAAAGGGAATGTCCAGTTCATTTTGGTTATTCTGGTGCTGTGCCAGAAAATCATTCACCTTCCGTCTGTTAGCCAGCCCAGTCAGAGGATCGAAATGAGCGAGAACCTTCAGTTCCTCAATGCTTTCCAGAAGATTGTATGGCTGATCTCTATCCGTAAATATCTCAATGGCACCTACGATCAAACCCTTATCATATATGGGCATGCTCTTGATGCTGACCGGGACCCGGTGACCAAGTTTGTGACTGAGATAGACTGGAGCCTGTCTGTCCAATCCATCCTGCATGGTCTTCAGTAGCGGACAACCTACATGACAGAGATGAACACCCTTCTTATCGATATGGTTAAGGATATTATCATAGCATTTACTCCCCACCACTTCCTCGGCTGTATATCCTGTGATGCGTTCTGCCGCCAGGTTCCAGTAGCTGATGGTACGCTCACGATCCACAAAATATATTCCATCATCGATCTGGTTCAATAATTTTCGGTATAGTTCCCGTTCATCTAGTGCCATCTGATTCTCCCTCCTGTTGGCTAATTTCTGTCCGTTGCAATTCTTCGCGTTTTCTCCTAAATTCAATGATTGGCAAATCAGCCTGAATCAGGTTCTCATCCATTCTTAATGCACTCTTTACCGGCTTTTGTCCAATTACCACTCTTCGGTCCTGATGCAGAATAACCTTGTTGCTCAGTTGCAACACATTGGCCAATAAGTTTCCTACCAAAGGTACTTTCACCATGCTCTGGTAGGTTCTAAGGTAGATTCTGGTATGATCATCATCAATCGGAGCAAACGCGGCCACGATCCGCAGCTTGTCAGATATTCGATTCTGCCAGATATTAGGTGCTTGATACTGTAACGAGAAAAGCTGTTCATACGGTCTGATTTCATCCGGTTTCTGCGGTGTTTTTGTCCCCTCATCATTCGCATTCTTGACATAGAACGTCATCTTCTCTTCTTCCCATATGACCACTGGACCATGAACCAGTGTCTTCTGCCCTCTTCCGATGGTTGTGTTATGAACGAACGGAAGATGGGCCACATCCAGCTGATTTTCCACAGCTCTGGTATAGTGTACTGGCCAGACTTCAGAAAATTCACTATATATGTATCCCGATTTAAGTTCATCGACAAAGGGAACATCCGGTAGCATTTGATTCTCGTCACCATAGTAGATCCACAAGAATCCGTATTTGACCTGAGTAGGAAACCTCCTGACATGGAACCGCTCCTGTACTTGCATGTTCTTTCCATTGGCGGGAATCTGTCTTACATGACCAGTCTCGTCATAGGACATCCCATGAAAAGGACAATACAGTTGATCATCAACCACGCTGCCATGAGACAAGCTGGCTCCGCGGTGACAGCACCTGTCACTCAGACAAACGTATGTCCCGTCTTTTCTGCGCCACAAAGCCAGATCCAAGCCGAAACGCTTGAAGCCCAAGAGATTCCTTCCCCTCAGTTCTTTTTCCGAAAGTGCTGCATACCATCGATTGGGAATCATACTCGTCCTTTCCGTCTTCTTTGAGTTGGAATTTATGATACATATTACAATTATAGCATTTTTGAAGAATAATCCTATTTAGACACCTGTCTACTGTCAACAGAATGAAGATACTAAAAAAATAGAGAGCCCTGTTAAGGCTCTCTCACAAAGAATATTCTCTATTCCACAAATCCCTCATCGTGCAGAAACTCAGCAAATTCATTGGCATCTGTTTCTTCATTGAATAGTTTCACATAAGAAATATCATTTTTACCACAGAAATCAGCTACAGCATCCATCTTCTCAGTAACCCGCATATCCTTCAATGGTTCTGTATCCAGATCCGACATGAAACCGAGCTCTATTAGTTCATTGTAACTGTAATTGCCGAACTGCTCTTCGCTATATACCCGTACCGTATCCCCTTCTTTGGGTTCTAAACGGCACAGGCCTCCGACGAACAACTTTCTGGTCAGCAGTTCCTCTGCAGGGAACCATTCGTAGTCGCTCAATGCTATCTTCGCTTCTTCATCATTATCTGGAAATTCAGCTTCTACGGATACCCTGCATTCCCCACCCAGCGCTGCATCGTTTTGCGTACAGCATTCAAGCCCGTATCTGGTCTCGTAGAATACATGCACCTTAGTACCATCGTCAAATTTGAACATATTCTTTATCCTCCTTGGATATATATCTAATCCTTTGTAAGACCCGCTGTTTTACTTTATCAGTGATTCACCCAGCTTCATGGCTTGCACATCCAGCTCACTCAGCTCAGGTGTAGTATGCTCGAAGGCCTTGTCAAAAGACCTTATTACAGAATCCGGTTCTACGACATCGGTCAGAGCCAGTAATGCTCCCAACATCACCATATTGGCCACTTCATCCCTGCCGAGATCAATGGCACACTGGGTGGCTGGCACTCTGAGCGTCCTTACATCCACTCTCCCAGATTCTTCCTTGACCAACGTGCTGTTAATCAATAGCAACCCACCAGATTCAAGGTACGGTTCAAATTTCCTGAGCGATGGCAGATTCATAACCACTACAGTCGTCGCCTGACTGATGATTGGTGAATCTATGGGTTCTTGAGACAAGATGACATGGCAATTGGCCGTGCCACCTCTCATTTCCGGTCCGTAGGACGGAAGCCAGGTTACATGTTTTCCTTCATCCATCCCAGCATAAGCCAGAAGTTGGCCCATGGAGAGGATCCCTTGACCGCCGAATCCGGCGCAGATAATCTTTTCTGTTTTCATACTATCTCGCCTCCCCAGGTGTGCGGAAATTCTTTAGTGGATAGTATGGTATCATCTGATCCTCCACCCATTGCATCGCAGCAACAGGTGTAAGTTTCCAATTGGTAGGACAGGAAGACAATACTTCCACAATGGAAAATCCCTGTCCTGCTTGCTGGGTTTTAAAAGCCTGTCGTATCGCCTGCTTGGCCGAACGTATATGTGCCGGTGTATTCACCGCCACCCGCTCTACGAAAGCAGCTCCTTCAAGGGTGGCGAGCATCTCGCACATCCTGATGGGCATTCCAGCACTTTCCGCTTTCCGCCCATCTGGCGAGGTACTGGTCTTCTGTCCTAGCAGGGTAGTCGGAGCCATCTGCCCTCCTGTCATGCCATAAATGGCATTATTTACGAAAATAGCAGTAATCTTCTCTCCCCGTACGGCCGCATGGATGATTTCCGCCGTGCCGATTGAAGCCAGGTCACCGTCACCCTGATAAGTGAATACCATCTTTCCTGGATGCACCCTCTTGATTCCGGTGGCTGACGCAGGTGCCCTGCCATGTGCCGCACCCAGCATGTCACAGTTGAAATAATTGTAAGAAAGAACTGAACAACCGACAGCAGCAACTCCTATTGTTGAATCCATCAGACCCAGCTCATCCAATACCTCGGCTACAAGTCTTTGAATTATGCCATGGCTGCAACCTGGACAATAAATGGTCGGTTCGTCCGTTAGTCCACTGGTTTTCTCGAACAATACGGTCATGACTTATCACCCCTGAGTATCCGTTTCACCTCATCGGCAATTTCTCGCGGTGAAGGGATCATGCCCCCGCATCTGCCGTAGAAATGTACCGGTAAAGCTCCCTTGGCAGCAATTCTAACATCATCGACCATCTGTCCCCGGCTGAGTTCCACGGTAAGCAGACCTTTTGCGCTATCTGGTATCTGCTCAAAGGCCTTCTTAGGAAACGGCCATAGGCTGATTGGTCGTATCAACCCCACCTTGATTCCTTCGCCAGCAAGTAGTGATATGGCACTCTTCACAATCCTGGAAACGCTGCCATAGGTGACAATCACCAATTGGGCATCGTCCATCTGCAGTAGCTCGTATCGCTCCTCCAGCTTGCTGACTTTTTCATAATTGGCTTGAAGGCGTTCATTCGCTTTTTCCAGCTCTACAGGGTCAAGATACAGAGAATAGATGGCTCTTGGCGGCCGCTTTCCCTCCGTCGCTGTCAATGCCCACTGCTTCTCTTCATCTTCAGGGGAATCCACTTCTTTGATATCGACCGGCTCCATCATCTGGCCCAACATGCCATCCGCCGAAATCAATACGACCATGCGATATTTCTGGGCCAATGTGAAGGACTCCTGAACCAAATCCACGGTTTCCTGTAAGCTAGCAGGCGCAAATATGAGCAGACGATAATCTCCACTCCCGCCACCTCGGGTGTTTTGAAAGTAATCCGACTGGGCCGGTTGGATGTTGCCTAGACCCGGTCCACCCCGGGAAATATTGACAATAACGCAGGGTGTTTCAGCTGCTGCAATATAGCTGATTCCTTCCTGCATCAAGGCATAACCCGGTGAGGACGTAGTGGTCATCACACGACCTCCTGCCGCAGCAGCCCCGTACACCATATTGATGGCGGCTACTTCGCTCTCGGCTTGTACGAAGACACCCCCGACTTTAGGCAATTCACTGGCCATATACTCCAACAGTTCCGTCTGTGGCGTGATAGGGTATCCGAAATAATAGCGGCATCCCGCTTTAATGGCCGCCAAGGCGATGGCCTCATTGCCTTTCATCAATACTTTTGCCATCTAGGATTCCTCCTTCGCATCGATCTTCTCTATACGTATAACGACGTCGGGGCAGATCAGGGCACAGCGCTGGCACCCGATGCACTGCTCCATATCCTGAATATAGGCAGGATGGTAACCCCGTCCATTGACATGTTCTTGGTCCATCAGGATGATATTTTCCGGACAGACAGACTGGCAGAGGCCGCATCCTTTGCACGTTTCACGGTCAAAGGCCACCAGAAACTTAATATCTGACAACTTCGCCCCTCCTCTCAACTCACGAAATCAATCGAAGTAGTTATGCTCGTCATAATTCTTTGCCTCTTCCTCACCAATAAGCACACGATAAGCACCATACGCCATTGCTTCCATTTCGTTGTCACCTGGGAATATCAGCAAGGGCGCTATCCACTCCACCCGCTCACGGATCAGGGATATCAAGCGGTTGTCGTAGGCCATTCCGCCTGTGATCACTATGACATCTGTCCGTCCCTTCAGGACCGCCGCACTGGCTGCGATATGTTTTGCACACTGGTAGGCCATGGCCTCATAGACCAGTTCTGCCTTTCTGTCACCTGCCTCTATGCGTCGCATCACTTCTTCTAGACTGTTGGTTCCAAGATGAGCCACCAACCCACCTTGTCCAACCAGTTTACGTTCAATCTGCTTCCGGTCATATTGCCCTGAGAAACACATTTCCACAACCTGACCAACCGGTAGTGTACCGGCCCTTTCCGGCATTATGGGACCTTCAGAGTCGTAGCAATCGTTCACGTCGACCACCCGCCCACCCAAGTGGACTCCCACAGAAATCCCGCCACCCAAATGGGCTACGATCAATCTTGTTTCCTCGTATTCCATCCCTAAAGTATTGGCCGCTTTTCTAGCCGAGGCCTTCTGGTTCAGAGCATGAAAACGACTCTTCCTGTGCATGTTTGGTAAACCGGTTATTCTGGCCACCTCCTGCATCTCGTCGACCGTAGGCGGGTCGACCACGAAAGCATCTATACCAAGTTCTACAGCAATCTCATCCGCTAGGATCGCTCCCAAATTGGAGGCATGCTGCCCGGAATAGCCACTTCGGCAATCTTCCTTGAACTGATTGTTGATTCGATAGGTTCCACTCTTCATGGGACGCACCGCGCCACCTCTGGCCACCACCGCAGACAAGGTCTTCATATCCAGTTTCTCAGCTTTCAGCTCTTCTAAGATCATCGTCTTGCGCCATCTGTACTGGTCATAGATACAGTCGAATTTTGCCAGCTCTCTGGCATCATGTCGGATTACATGCTCAAACTGCATGTTCTGGTCCAGATAGAGCGCAACCTTGGTTGATGTGGAGCCAGGGTTTATTACCAATATTTTATTCATCTATTCCTCCTGGAATGGCACCTAGACTTCCCTTCTACCTAAATAATATCACTCCTTTAGCCTAAACTGTAATTTATCCTTCGCAGAATCGCGCTAAAAAAATATTTGCAAAAAAATGACGCATTCCTTGTATATGGAATGCGTCAACGTTTTTCATATTAATTTAGGTTGTACATGTGCTAACTCTGTCAGTTCTTTCATTCTAACCTCTTCGATTTCTCTTAGTGGACGGTTTCCGCTTACATCATGGCTACATGGATAAAACCACAGCATCGGCTTGATGATGCTTAGATCCTTGGAAATCAGGAAATATAGACAGTTGGTCCGATTGCCATACTTGTCCATAACTGTCATATCATTGGTCTCTTCCCGTATCGTCCTTATGGCCTCAAGTACCTTGCTTTGTTTCATATACGGGAATATCTTTTTTTCAGCGTCATCGGCTGGGCATTCCACCCAGTACAAGTCCTTGTACTCACAGATCGTTGAATCTCTAAACTCGTCACAACGCGGCCATATCATGGTTACTCTCATAGATACCTCACACTGTCTCTTCCCTTGCTCAATCATGCGGAAGCGCCAATTAACGCCTTTTCCGCATAAGTCCTTTACTTATGCTATACCAAATATATATCCGTCATACCATATTAATAGTACATCATAATAAATGGTTTGTCTATGAACATTGCTTTGACAATCAAGATATATACATATATTACTTACATTTGACACCAATACCCCCCGGGTGTATTATTAGTAAATACAAAAACAAGTGAGGTTCGAAAAATGACAGACAATAAGAACGATAAAGCAAAACGCAAGCGCCCCATAATCCAGTTCATCAAATGTCCTAGCTGCGGATACGGCACCAGTACCGTATCGTATGGGGAAGCTCCCCAGAAATCCTGCCCTAATTGCAAGACTGCCATGGAACCGATCGCCGTTCCAAAGGTCAACAGAGGACCCATACCAAAAATCGATCCTCAAACCTGCACAGGTTGCAGCAAGTGTATGCACGTCTGCCCCATGGGCGCCATAGAAATGGATAACCAGAAGGCATTTATCGTCGAAGACCGCTGTGTAGGTTGTGGACGATGTGTACCTGTCTGCTCATTCACAGCCATTACCCGCCCGCAGTGATCTGCGGGCTTTATTTTTCTTCTAACCTGCGAAATTCAATGGCCCAATGGATTCCCGTTCCGATATTGTAGGCACGGGCGAAATTCCCTTGGTTGATGGCTACAGCCACCCGGTAGAGCGAATTGATATAGATGATCGGTTCGCTGGCATACACATCGGCAAAAGATTTCCCGAAAGTGATGCGGTTGTTGTAGACCATGGTTGGACCATTCTTGATGATGACCTCAATCCTCTCCCCATAATCAAAGCCCATCTCATTGAAATCTTCTCTTGTGATATTGGTCCACAAGGATCCGAATCGCACATCCAATATATCGATGCTACCACGGATGCTATCTTCCGTCTTGAACACCTCACCCAGCACAACCTCAACGATTCCTTCCACCGTCAATTCTGGTCCGACTTCCTCAAAACTAATGGTCTGAGAAGCCAATTTGGCACCTGTAAAGGCATATACATCTCGCCCATGGAAGGTATGAGAATGCTCTGAATCCTTGCGCCTGTGTTTCGATTCTTCGATTTCCCTAACTTCCGTAATCCCAATAAATTTCTTCAAATGAGTCAGCGTCCCATTGTCTGGCGTCACAATAAGCTGCCCCTTAGCCGTTTTGGCAACTACGCTTTTTCTTTTAGAACCCACACCCGGATCCACGACTGATACGAACACTGTGTCCGTAGGCCAATATTCTAAAGCCTGGAACAGTCGGTAGCTGGCTTCCCAGATATTAAAAGGCTTGATGTCATGCGTGAGGTCATAAGTCCTAAGATCCCTATCTACTTCATGGGCTACGCCATACATGGCGGCTACAGCGCCGTCAACGAGTCCAAAATCACTTTGGAACACCAACAGTTTATTCATCTTCATTTCCTCCTAATACACTCCAGTAGCCACTCAACTGGAAACCCAACATATTGTATAGGGCACCGGCTTGCTCATTATCATAGAAAAGACACGGAGTTTTCCCACGGGATAACATATCCGAGCATAGCGCCGAAACCACTTTCTTGGCGTAACCTTGGCGACGTACCGATGGTATCGTGAACACACCGGCTATAATCCCCGAGTCCGTAGTCTCTGCCGTTGAATTGGCATGCGCAATGATCTCGTCATTCCGTCTGATGAAAAGATGTACCCCTTCCCCCGACAAAATTCGGTTTTCAATCTGTCCCGCCCTCTCCTCTAGGATATCCGCATAGAGCACTTTAAACTCATCGATTTCTCCCATGACCTCAGCAATATGTTTCGCTTCCTCCATATGAGCTTTTTGCACCTCACCCGTCTCCGCAAGGAGCTTTGAAGAATCCAGCAAACGGCTAAAAAGCATATCCCTCCTGGTATGGGGCGATGTGAGTTTCGGCAGCAAACGGTCGATGATCTCCCGTTTGGCAGACAGCACTTCAGGCTTCTGCATATTCAGAAAGTCCGCCACTTCCTCTAATCCGTGTTTTTCATCCTGGGTGTAGACGATATGATTGCGATAGTAGCGCAGGATGACAGCATAGAGTCCACCCTGGTCGCTGGCCATATAAATTTCTTGAAAGGGTTGGTCGAACCCATAATTCAATATATCCCCTATTAGGAAGATATTGAGTTCCGGTTCCTTTCTGCAATACTCCAAGATTGCCGATTCATTTATGGTCTGAGCTTTCTCAATCATGGACGAACTTCCTGAATTCCAAGGTCCATCCTTCTCCATATCCCAGGTCATATGTTTTCTCAAAACTTCCCTGATTTACCGCGAGTGCGATGCGCATCAGCTCGTTGTTATAGATCATGGGCTGGCCTTTGTCAGCGTAACCGAAGGATTTCTCGAACAGAAGAACCTTATTGAAACGCTCCTCACCCTGATATCGGATGACCAATTGAATATGCTCGCCATAAGCGAAACCGGCAGATGTAAAAGTATTCAGGGGCACATTGGTCCACAGGTTACCGAAATTGGGGTCTCCAATCTCAATATGAGCATGCATTACGCCGTCTTTCATCTCGGGCTCCCGGAGCTCATGTTCCACGATCTCGTCCACAGGATAGCTGGGTCCAACTTCTCCGAAGCTGATGATACCGCTGGCCAATCTGGCCGCACAGTAGCCAAACAGATCGCGACCATGGAAGATTGCCACCCCTTCCGTATCCTTGCCGCGCAAGCGGTTGACTGATTCGTCGATTTCACGGATTTCTTCAATGCCCACCCATCTTTTCAGGTGGGTTAAAGAACCGTTATCTGGAGTGACCACGTAGTATCCATCTGAAGTCTTGGCTACAGAAGCTTTCCTGGGTGTGCCCACACCGGGATCCACCACCGATACGAAAACCGTTCCATCAGGCCAGAACTTCATGGACTGGAACAACCGGTAGGAAGCACTCCATGTGTCATACTGGGGTATCTCATGGGTCCCGTCGATGATTTCCAGTTCCCGGTCCACACTCTTAACGACACCGTACATGGCGCAGATGGCGCCTTCCTTGTAAGTGAAATCTGTCTGAAATACCAAAATTGGTTTCATTTGCTCCCCCTTATATGAATGGATTATAGAATCTGCTATGATTCACGAACACCGATACGGCGATGGTAAACAGGAATATAGCCACAGAAACCACGATGGCCAAGACATCCTCCTTGGTCAACCTACGCTGGTTGTACCAGGTTCTTTTCTTCTGTTTTCCGAAGCCCCGCAGATCCATGGCGTTGGAGATCAGCTCAATGCGGTCCAGCGTCGAAAAGATAAGCGGTATTATAATCTGTAATGAATTCTTGAATCTCGTGCCTAACTTGGTCTTGCTTGACAGTTCGAGTCCTCTTGCCTGTTGTGCCTGACTGATATCGTGGTACTCCCTCTGCACGTCTGGAAAATACCTAAGCGTCAATTCCACGGCAAATGCCGCCTTGTAATGCACACCTACTCCGTTCAGTGAGGAAGCGAATTCGCTGGGATTGGTCGTAAGCAGGAAGATGATACCCAAAGGTATGACCGATGCATACTTGATCAGCTTGGTCATCTGGTAAAACATCTGTTCCTGGGTAATGCTGTAGCGTCCCAGAATATGTGCCAGTTCATGTCTAGTTCCATAGAGGTCAACCCCGTACTCGGGCGCGAAAAGATAGGCTATGATTGCATTGGTGATGAGAAAAACCGCCACATAGATAACCATAAGGCGGATCTGTTTATACTTGATAAGGGATATCCTGAGGATCCACAGTGAAAAAGCAAGAACAAAGATCAACACCCTGATATCATAGGAGAACATAACTGCGAAGGTAAGCAGAAGAAAACAGATCAGCTTGGTAAGTCCTGAAAGCCGGTGTACATAGGTATCGACTAGGTTATAGCTGAACAGCTTCATCTTCATGATCACGCAACCTCCTTTCCACATCGATAAACGACTGGACGAATGCTGTCTCATCCGGGATGCCGACCATCTGGGCCAGGTTGAACAATGAAGTCACCTTAAGATTCGCCTTCTCGATGATATCTGCATCCGTGAGCACCGCTGAAGCACTGGTATCTGCGACGATTTCCCCGCCGGCTAGCACGATGGACCGGGGCGTGTATTCAAGCATCAGATGCATATCATGCGTGATCATGATGACCGTGACTCCAAGCCTGTTTATACGTACCAAGAATTCCATAATCTCACTATAGTGCCGGTAGTCCTGCCCTGCCGTCGGTTCGTCAAGTATCAGGATGTCCGGTTCCAACACCAGTATGGAGGCAATGGTAACCCGCTTCTTCTGACCGTAACTGAGTGCTGAGATAGGCCATTTTATGAATGGAGCCAGGCCGCACACTGCTAACACTTTCTTGATTCTCGGTTCGATTTCTTCTTCTGGTACACCTCTAAGTCTGAGTCCCAACGCCACCTCGTCATAGATCATGGGCTTGGAAATCATCTGGTTGGGATTCTGCATCACCAGTCCGATGGTTTCTGCCCGTTCCCTTATGGTCATGTTGCGGATGTCTTCCCCTCGGATCAGCACCCGGCCCTCATCCTCTAGCTCGAAGCCGCAGAGCACCTTGGATACGGTGGATTTCCCAGCACCATTCTTGCCGACAATGGCCACCATCTCGCCTTCCGCTATATCGAAATTTATGTTCTTTAGTATCGGCACTACACCATCATAAGAGAATGATACCTTTTCCATGGTCAGCAAGGAACTACCTTCTTTTTCAGGAGAGGCCTTGACCTGGGCATTGAACCAATTCCGTACGTCCATGGCCACTTCCTTCGTCTGAATGCTGCTAATATGTCCTGGCAGCATCTCAGGCTTCACTGATACACCAGCCAGCTTGAGCGCCGTGACATAAAGAGGTTCCCTGATACCGGTATCCAGAAGAACGGAAGATGACACCAAGTTGTGCGCATCCTTGTCCGCGATGATGCGTCCTTCGTCAATAACCAGTATGCGGTCCACATTCCGGTGAAGCACGTCCTCCAACCGGTGTTCGATGATGATCACCGTCTTTTGGGACTGTTTCTGGATATCATCGATGATCTCAATGGCCACCTTACCGGTCTTGGGATCCAGATTGGCCAGGGGTTCATCAAAAAGAAGCACATCCACATCGTCGATCATAACACCGGCCAGCGAGGTCCTTTGCTTCTGTCCGCCCGACAGCTCGAAAGGGGAACTGGTAAGCAATTTATCCATATCGACCATGGCGGAGACATCTTTAACGCGTTTGCGCATGGTGTCTGTGTCCACACAATCGTTCTCCATGGCGAAGGCGATATCTTCCCCAACGGTCAATCCGACGAACTGGCCATCTGCATCCTGCAGTACGGTACCGATGATTTTGGAAAGCGTGAATATATCCAATTCTCTGGTCTCCTGTCCGTTAATGGTCAAGGAACCAGTACTGTTCCCTTTGTATGAAAAGGGAATCAGTCCATTTAAACAATGACCCAGTGTGCTCTTTCCGCTTCCACTGGGTCCTACAATCAATATTTTCTCACCCGGATAGATGTCCAGATTGATGTCATACAGCGTTGGCTCAGCCTGGCTGTAATACTGGAAGGTGAAGTTTTTAAAGGAAATGATTGGTTTACTCGTCATAACATTCTCCCGCCCCTGTATTAGTTTTTAGTCAGGCTACCTTCCTTGGTTCTGGTTTTTGCGTAGGCAATAAGCAACAATGTTCCAATGACACCTGCACTGATGGAATTCATGATCGCTGCAATGATACCTTGGGTGAATACCAAGCTTACTGGCTCTGCATAGATCAAAATATCCAGAACAGGCGCTACGATGACCCAAGCAATCAGGTTTCCGACAATCTGTATCACATTGAAGCGGATGATGTCTTTGGTTTCAAATGTGCCTTCTTCAACAGAAGTACTCTTATAGGCGAAACCATAGATGAATCCAGCTACTCCGGAGGCGATAACCCAGCTCCACCAGGGTGAACCATACTGTACGGCATCACTGAGCGCATGACCGATAAATGCAATCAGCGCGCCCGCGATAGGACCGAACAATGTTGCAAAGAAAGCGCCTAAACCATAAGCCGTTTGAAAACTAGTCTCCGGCACCGGAGAAGGTACTTTAACATACATAAATAAAAGCATAAAAATGGCAGCACCCAGACCAGTGGCTACAATGGTTCTGGTTGAAACTTTGAACATATCTTTCATAACTCCTCCTTGAACAATCTATTACATTTATCTGCTATTGGCATTGTCCTGCTAGACAAGAGATGCTCATATAACGGATAAACCAATCACAATTCCATGGCCAAAATAGTCCAGTATCGGCCAATAAGTAATTCTTCAAGATATATACCTCATTATCCTTCTATATTTGCTAAATTCATGTTAAATGCACATTAAAAAAAGGGGCAGTGGTCTGCCCCTTTAACAACTGTCTCAATTTTCGCTATTCGATGATCTCGATGGTTCCTGTCTCCGGATTGTACTCCACTTCAAATCCCATGGTTTCCAGGATAAAACGCAAGGGCACGACGGTGCGGTTATACACGATTTCCGGTTTGGTATCCAAAGGAATCACTTCGCCGTCGACAATCGCTTCTTTTTCGTCCAGATCCAATACGATTACCTGGCCGTCGATCTCAATGGTCACCGTGCGGTCCTCTTCATTCCAATCCACGGTAGCACCGAAGGATTCCGTCAATGCCCGAATCGGGAACAAGGTCCTGCCTTCCTTGATTACAGGTGGAGTATCGAACTTGATTAAGCGGCTGCGGCAGATGATTCTGGTAGGATCGATGGGCTCCATATCCTGATAGCGGTTGCGCACTTCTTGCATCATGCGCTGCATATCGCCCCATTCATTCTCATCATAGCAATCCCTCACCCGCTGACGCAGTTCTTCCATGGTCTGCAGATGCTGTTGGGTTTGTTCCGGATCACACAGCTGCTGTCCGGGGGTATCCGCCAGTACAGTGGCCGGCATAGCCAACAGCAATGTCACTACTAGTAAAATCGTTAACTTTTTCATTTTCTTACCTCCTCAGAAATCTCAAATTTCTATAACAATCATCCAATCAGTTTTTTCCTGAGCCTCCGCTGTCGCTGTTCTGTCCTCCACTAGAGCCGGACGGTTTGTTCACTGGTGTCTGATCATTCCCTGGAGCTTGGTCCTGATCCTGTTGCGGTTCCTGATTCACGTTTTCGCTGTCCTCGTTCCCCTCTTTTTGTTGTTCCTGCCTCTCATTGTCTTTTTCCTGCTCTTGAGAGTAATTGCGATAGGCTTTGTTCAGTTCCTCGACTTTCGGTGCTTCCTTTCCCGGTTCCGTCTGCACGCGCAACCTGTTCATTACGGTATATTTACCGATGGATACCTGGTTTTCCATAGCCTGCAGTCGTTCCTTCTCACTGATCTGAACATGTAGGGATCCTATCTGTCTACCTATTTCCCGGTTGATTTCATCTATCGCACCCTGTCCCATCCTTTGCAGTTGCCCCTGCATCGTACGGTCCGGCTCCCGTTCATTATCTAACCAGGCGTAACCAAATAAGACTTCATCGTTGTCCTGTAGATAGCCGCTGTCCTTCAACGCTATCATATATTCATGCATCACCGTATCGTATTTCTCGCCTTCCCAGCTGTTCTGGATCAGGGGTTCTGCATCCTGGTTCAGTGCCCTGATTTCCATAACTCTCATCTCTGCATCAACATCCAGTTCTACACTTGGATTCACGTCAACGCTTACGGTCATAAGAGGGAGGGCATTGGCTGTCGGCAACTGGTTGATCATGGTGTAACTCACCAGAACCAGGGCAGCAACAGTAGCAGCCATCGCTATGCGGAAATTCACTTTTTTCTTTCTGTACAGATCCCTCTCCGTATAGTAGATTTGCTGGCCAGGCTGAATCCCGGGCTGGTACTTCAGACGCAAGTAGCGGGACTGATCGTCTAACACCAGTACATATTCTTTTTTCACTTTCATGACCAATGCTTTTTCCATCATTCCACCTCCTTTGTTCTCACATAATATTGTATGGTTTCTGAGCCCGATCTTCTGGCCAGGACCAAAGCGATGATATACGCTCTGTGGTTTCGTAATACCTTTGCGGATACGTCATAGTGCTTGCGAATCAACCGTATGGGCAACGCCTTCAATCTCATCATTTCCCGTAGGATTGACTCATCTTCACTGAGTTGCTCGGCCAATCTCTTCAGCCTCTGAACAGTATCCCTGTGTCTGGGGCTGTTATCAACCAGTTCTTCAAACTCGATTCCGTATTCCAGCAGGGATTTTTCGTATGTCCCAATCTCCAATTTCAGTATTGATTCATCTTCCAGATTCCTGTCTGTGCAGATTCGCGCCAGCATCTCATCATCAATGGGCTGAATCTGTCCGGATTCTTTTCGTTTCAAGTCGATCAGACGATTGCGTATCATCAACCTGGCCAAGCTGACCAACGATCCCTTATCAGGATCATAGGCGTCGATGGCCCTGTTCATGCTCAGTAGCGACACGGTGAATTCCTCACTGTCCCCGATGGTCACGTATCTCCCTGTAAATTCGGATACGGTAGCCGCAACAAAAGACAGGTATTCCTGAAGGAGTTTCTCACGCTCATCCTGCGCTCCTCCTTGGGCTCTTTCAATTCTTGATACTAATTGGTTGCTATCACTCATCCTCGCTCGCCCTTTCACTTATATATACGAATCCATTTCCAAATTTCGGGCATCTTTTACCTAATTCTTTATAAAACGAAATCCGCAAATTAAATCTGCGGATTTCCTCTTTGCCATGTCATAGATAACGGCTATAGGCTTTGGCAACTTGGGCTGCCAACTTGGCATTGCTGTATACCAACTGGATATTGGTGTTCAGGCTTTCTCCGTTTGTAAGGTCCTTGATCCTCTTCAGAAGAAACGGGGTAGCTTCCTTACCGCTGATGTGGTCAGCTTCCATTTCCTCCAGCGCCAGACTTATAGCTGCGTCGATGCGGCCTTTCTGCTCCTCATATTCAGGCGGGACCGGATTCCCGATTAGCAAACCGCCTTTCATACCCATCCCCCATTTGGCATAAGCCATGGCCGCCAATTCCTCCGGCGTGTCCACCCTGGCATCCACCGCCAAACCGCTGTCCCGAAGATAGAAGGCCGGCAAACGATCGCATCCATAACTCAATACGGTCACCCCCTGGGTTTCCAACACCTCCAGGGTCGCCTTGATATCCAGTATCGATTTGATGCCCGAACTGATAACAGCCACTTCGGTTTCTGCTAATTCCATCAAGTCGGCTGAAATATCGAAGCTCTGGCTCGCGCCTCGGTGCACGCCACCGATACCACCGGTGGCGAAAAATCGTATCCCCGCCATCTTCGCGATAATCATGGTGGTCGCCACCGTGGTGGCACCGTCCTGTTTACGGCTCACGACCACAGGTAGATCGCGTCTGCTCACCTTACGGACCTGGCTCGCATTCTTGCCCATATGTTCAATTTCACTCTGGCTCAGTCCAGCAATAAGCGTACCGCTAATGATACCCACGGTAGCCGGAACTACACCCTGCTCTCGGATGATACGCTCAACAGTCAAAGCTGTCTCTACATTCTGGGGATATGGCATACCATGGGATATGATCGTGGACTCGAGGGCCACCACCGGCTTTTTCAGTCGGATAGCTTCTTCTACCTCATCTGATACTCTCAAATAACTATTCAACTTGGGTCCTCCTCTCCATCTCCAACACCCGTTCAAGACTCATGTCGGGATGGATTGTTTCTTCACTCATGCTGGCTAATGCAGCACTAGAAAGTGCGAAGTCCAGCATGCGTTTAGTATCGAAATCAGCATCCAAGGCATAGACCAGGGCGGCTAGAAAAGCGTCACCTGCCCCGTTTGTATTCACGATTTCATCCACGCGCGGCTTCAAGAAGTAGCTGTGAATCTCATCCGCATAATAGATGCCTTCTTTACCCAGGGATATGATAATCTTCTTAACCCCTTTTTCCAGGAACTCGTCCCCTGCTTCAATGATTTCCTTCTTACTAACTATAGAGCGCTCTAAAAGCACTTCCGCCTCCAGAAGATTCGGTTTCAGTAGATATATTTTGGAAAGCATAGGACGCAGCTTCGGCGCTTTGCTAGTCGAAACGGCATCAGCCACAATCTTGGTTTTCTTGAGATTGTTACAAAGATAGGAGATGCTGTTTTGCGGCAGGTTGGCATCAATGACCGTTATATTTGAATTGTCTATCTTGGGCAACCTGTTTCTCAGAAAAGTCTCATCCAGCATTTCCAAGATTTCCATATCTGAAACAGCAACCAGCATGTCTCCACTCAGGCCGTTCACGTAGCTATAAGTCGATGTACTACCCATCTTACTCTGAATAATATCTTTAATATTAATCCCTCGGTGTAAGGCATTTCTTACGATGCGTTCGCCGAAGACGTCTTCCCCGATTGCACTAACCAGTCTGACATCCAGGCCCAGTAGTGCCAGGTTCTCACTGATGTTTCTAGCAACACCTCCCAGGGACATGGTGATGGTGCCTGGATTGGAGTCATGCATAACCAAGCTCTTATGAGGCATGGCCTGTACATCCATGTTGGCACCGCCGATCACAGTGATAGGATGGCTTTCATTAACGATGTAGCCTTTCCCAATAAGATAACCCTTCTTAGTCAGATTGCTGATATGTACCCCTATTGAGGCTCTCGTGATATCTAGTCTCCTGGCCAATTCGTTTTGGGACACCAACGGATTTTCTCGGATCATATCCAGGATCTCTTTTTCTCTGGGTGTCATGACGCCTCCTTATCTAAACATATATTTACAATTCTTTCCTATGTTTATTCTACCATATAAAATGAGCCTCTCTCAAGGCTCATTTAACTTACTCTTCTATTAGGACCTCATCCAAGAATACTCTGGCGATTCTAGGATCGAACTGTGTCCCCATTTTTTTCTCAAGTTCTTGTTTGGCCGTTTCCACGCTCAGAGCCAACCGGTATGGACGATCCGAGATCATCGCATCATAGGCATCGGCGACGGAAATAATCCGGGATAGTTCTGGTATGCTCTCTCCACAGAGTCCCTGGGGATAACCTGATCCATCGTACCATTCATGATGGGACAGTATCGTATGCGTGATGTCACCCAATGTGGAGACATTCTGCAAGATACGGTAACCTACTTCCGGATGTTTCCGCAATTCGTGCCAATCCTCTGAAGTCAGTTTTTCCTTCTTCTCAAGAATTTCTGTCCCGACGGCAATCTTGCCGATGTCGTGCAACATACCGGCGGCTTCCACGTCCTTCTGATAGCGCTCGTCATAACCCAAAGCTTTGCTGAGCCGTTTGGCATAACTGGCAACCCGTTGCGAGTGCCATTCCTCTCTGGGGGATGATTCATACAAGGTATTTATTATGGTGCGTAAAGTTATATTCTTGGCGCTAGGACTATCATACATTTTCTGGCGGTACATTGAATCTTCCGCTTTCTTGAAAATATCCTGGAAGTCCTGGGTTTCTTCTTTCTTAACGGCCATTCCGAATGAGATCGACAGGATCCCGGTCTGGGTTTTCACCTTAGAGATGTTCTTCTGGATTCTCTCGATGATATGTAGCGTATCCTTATACCCGGTCTGGGGAAGCAGGATGATGAATTCGTCCCCACCCCATCTGGCAATGATATCTTCTTTGCGCAGAGATAGCTGCATAGCATCTGCCGCTTTTTTAATCAAATCGTCACCAGCCAGATGACCAAAACCGTCATTTGTGATCTTCAATCCATTGACATCCCCGATGACGATCCCCAAGGGCATCTTGCGGGTCACATCCAGTCGCTTGCATTCTTCTTCGAAGAACCTTCGATTGAATACGCCGCTCAAGCTGTCGTGATAGTTTAAGTACTCTATTTCCTTGCGCAAGGATTCCTCAGCTGTTATATCATCAAGGTATCCCAGAATCTTCTGGCCTTTGATTCTTATGGTCTTTATTTTGAAGATGCGTTTATCTCCGTCATGTCTTAAATACTCCAACGTCAGATTCGTTTCTGCATCCGCCAGTTTGGTATTAGTAAAGTGCTCGCTGAGCAGATCCTGGCGGTCTTCATGAAACAAATCGACCAAGTCTCTCCCCAGCAGATCCTCCTCGTCCACGCCGCACAACTCTATCATTTTGCGATTGTATTCAATGATACTACCCTGATCGTCGATTACAAATATTCCGTAAGGTGATGCATCTACATATAGCTGAAAATTCTCTTCCTTATCTTTCAGTTCCATCCTGATTCTGGCGTTACCCTGTAGTTTCTTGATGATCATTGATATCAGCGTCAGGACCAGCGGATACAACACGATAATGGGGATTGCAATCCTGCGCAGGATTTGAATACTGTCTTCTGGTAAAAGTAGCATGGAACATAGCATCAAGGCATGAACCGTAAAACCCATTAGATAAAAATCCAGACTTGCATTTTTCTTGGACATGATTTGCTGGTAGCGTTTCTGCCTGAAGATCAGTCCGGTCAGCGAGGCGATCAATATGGTCAGCGAGCCTACATAGGCTCCCGATCCCCCCTGTATGAAACGGAAAATGATGGTAATGGTACTAGCGATCAACGTTGGTATCCAGCCATAAAAGAAGCCCGCAATAGCCAACAAGATGGTCCTGGTATCGAAAAATATGCCTGGCATGAGCGGCATGGGATTGAGCATCAAGGATATGCCCATGATGCCTATAATCAGACCAGCCACGATCGTATGGAAGGTCTTTCTGGAATTCTCCATACTAAATGTTATACATGCAAAGAAAAAAATCAGTGTGATAAGCATGCTTGCGTTATAAAATATGCCAACAAAAAACTCACTCATTGATATACCTCAATCTGTTATATTGTGCATCTACAATTTTTCGCACCATTATATAATACCACAAGCCAGCTAAAAAGATAAAAAAAAGCAGATATATTAAATATATCTACCATTTCTTTTCAATATTTAGTTGCAATTGTTGTATAGACTTTTAATCATCAGGTCCCTACGGATCTTTCCGGCATGAAAAACGTTACCGGTATTCATATTGTAGATGGTCACTTCCGCCGGTGAGTGGATGTCCAGGTCCATGTTGTAGAAATTGCGGTCGGCTTCTAAAAACAATTCCTTAAACAGGGTCCCGTAGTCTTTGCTGTTCTCGGTAACGAGTTGCGGGATGATTTCCTCAATCTTCTCGTCCTCCCAGCGCACCCAGAACTCGGACTTGCCGCCATACAACAAGCAGTCGTTGATCTTGCCCATGGCATCATCATCGTCAAAGACTACCGGCGCCACGACACAAAGTCCTCTAGAGAACTGGATGGTATCCAAATCGAATCCCTTGGCAATCATCTTGTTGACGGTCTGTTCCATGATACGGGCAGAAACCTGTACGCTGGCCACAATGCAAGTGGTGTTATGCGCGAGTAGATAAACATTCTCCGGTTTCACCTTACAGTCAGCAGCTACCTTTTCAGCCATGGCCTCATTAGGAAGTTCATTGGCCTGCACTCCGATGACCACCTCATGATGCTGGTCACGGTAATCGGTGTACTCGAAGCAATGATCTTCTGCAAGTGCCGCTTGGGCTCTGGCCGGTCCGGAACCGATAGCCGCAAAATCACCGCTTCCCAGTGGATATCCAGCGATCTGACTGGCCAGGCATCCCAGCAAAGGATTGTCACAGTATACTTCGACAGCAGGGGCGCTATATGTCTCACTCAGCTCATAATCACGGTAGCTGCAGGTACCCAGGCAGGCCATATTGATTTCCGTGAACATACGGGCGGCTTCCCAACTACCTGGCATGTGGATGCCCATATCCACAACATGGGCGCCATTGTCCAGGACCTTATAGGCGCATCCCAATGATTCAGCCCTCTTGATCAGGTCCCTGACCATGGGCATGGCATTCTTATTTACACTAATCATACTCTTCACCTCATTTTTCAAAAAAGGGATGCCGAAGCATCCCTTCTATTAAAGCAATTCTTCCGCTTTTTCCAGAATCTCTTTGACTCCATTCAGGAAGCGAGCAGCCGGAGCGCCGTTTACGATACGATGATCGTGCGTCAGACTGAAGTTCATTACGTGGTTCATGAAGATACCACCGTTTTTCACTACCGGTTGCTGCACCAAGGCGCCTACACCCAAGATGCCGCTTTCCGGTGGATTGAGTACCGGTGTAAAATACTTGATGCCGAACATTCCCAAATTGGTGATAGAGAAGGTTCCTCCGGTCATCTCATCCATGGTGAGCGCATTCTCTTTGGATCTGGCTGCTAAGTCCGCCAGTTCCAATGCTATGGTACTTACGTCTTTCTCGTTGGCCTTTTTGATGTTGGGCACTACCAAACCGCCCGGTACATCTATAGCCACACCGATGTTGATCTGATTCGTAGTCACGAAATCATTTCCTTCGATGCTGGTGCGCAGATCCTCGTGCTCAATCAGTGCCATGGCTACAGCTTTGATCAGTATTGCTGTGTAGCTCAGTTTCACACCATTAGATTTGTAGGCTACTTTATTCGCCTGGTAGGCTTCTACCATATTGCTGACATCCATGTCCATAGAAATGGTAGTCTGCGCTGTTTCTTGCAGGCTGCCCATCATGGCCTTGGAAATGACTTTCTGCATTTCGGTCATCTTAACGCGTTTGGCTTCAGGTTTACCGAAGCTCATCGTCGATGATGCTGCCGTGGCTGCACCGGTAGTCAGCTTCACTGCCGTACCTGACGCAATAGCGCTACGGATATCCTCGCGGGTAACCATGCCATGTCGGCCGGTACCCTTGATACTGCGTACATCAACAGCCACTTCTTCAGCCAGTTTCATGGCTTTTGGTGTGGCTTTCACGTCATCACTCAGTGCTGGTGCAGCTGGAGTTGTCGCTTTGGCTGCGCCTGATGCGATATAGTTTCTTACATCATCCCTGGTGATAGCACCGTGTCTTCCTGTGCCCACGATCACCCGGTAATCGATGTTTTCTTTTTCCGCCAGATCGAGTGCCTTAGGGGTAATGTTTACTTCACCTACCGGCTCTCTGGTTTCTACTGCTGCTACAGTTGTCGCTTCCACTGCAGGTGCAGCTTCTTGAGCAGTTGCCGATGCCGCACTACTTCCGTCAAAACCGGATACATCCGTTCCCGCTTCACCAATGATGGCGATGGGAGCACCGCAATCCAATGTGTCTTCTGCCTCTGCAATCAGTTTAAGAACTGTACCACTGATCGGTGACAGCAGCTCGTTTGAAAGCTTCTCGATGGCGATTTCACCAATGGCGTCGCCTTCTTCTACTTCGTCACCAACTTCTACAAACCAATCAGATACGGTTCCTTCTTCCATGTTGGCACCATAACGTGGCATCTCTACTACGACATAATTGCCACTGGTGGTTGATGACTCCGTTGATTCAGTTTCAACTGATTCTACTGTGTCTTCTGTATTCTTAGCACCAAGCAGGCTGGAGATATCTTCATTCTCATCGCCGATAATGGCGATTGGCTCACCACATAACAAAGTATCTTCCTCTTCTGCAATGAGTTTTAATACCGTTCCGGTTACCGGAGATTCCAGGTCGTTGGACAGCTTCTCGATGGCGATTTCACCGATGATATCACCTTGTTCCACCGCATCACCTTCTTCAACCATCCATGAAGCCACGGTACCTTCTTCCATATTCGCGCCATATCTTGGCATAGTAATTACCGTTGCCATATTCTCCTCCTTAATCAAGGAATCGCCGGCGGGATCGACCCGCCAGCGCTTTACCTAAATGTAGTAAGGCTTAAACCTTACATCAATCTATCAGTCTTAAAATGCCATTACTTCGTGGCAGGCCTTGATTACGTCGTCATAATGTGGCAATACATAGTCTTCCTGAACCGGTGCAAACGGCACTGGTACATCCAAAGAAGTCACACGCTTCAGAGGCGCTTTCAGGTATTCGAAGATATCCTCAACTACCATGGCTCCAAGTTCAGCGGCATAGCCCATGACTTTGGGTCCTTCCTGAACCACGACCAGACGTCCGGTCTTGGCTACAGAATCCACGATGGTCTCTTTATCAAGCGGGAAGATGGTCAGCGGGTTGATGATTTCTACGCTGATGCCTTCTTTTTCCAGTTCCTTGGCTGCTTTCTCAGCAAAAGCCATCATGGTCATTGCTGCCACTATAGTGATGTCAGATCCTTCTTTAACCACTTTAGCCTTGTAAAGCTCGATATCATAGAGCTCTTCAGGAACTTCGCTTTTGGTGTTGTACAGAAGTTTGTGCTCCAAAAACACTACTGGGTTCTGGTTGCGGATTGAACCGACCAAAAGTCCTTTAGCCTCATAGGCGTTGGACGGTGCCACGATTACCAGACCAGGGATGTTCATCAACCAGGGCTCGATACACTGTGAATGGTGATATGCGCAACGGATACCGCCACCGGTTACCGCACGAACAACGATTTGGGCAGAAGCCTGGCCGTCATACATGTAGCATAGTTTGGCAGCGTTGTTGATCAGCTGGTCGTAACAAACGCCGACGAAATCGGCAAACATCAGCTCGGCTACCGGCTTCAGGCCACAGACGGCTGCGCCGTTACATAGGCCTAGGATAGCTTGCTCAGAAAGAGCGGTATCGTAGGCACGGTTGGGCCATTTCTCCCAGATGCCCTTGGTGATACCGAAGTCTCCACCCATCTTGGCAACGTCTTCACCCAGAATAAATACGGTTTCGTCCCTCTCCATCTCCTGATGCAGGGCTTCGTTTATAGCGCCGGAAAATGATAGTTTTCTAGTCATTATCTTCCCTCCACTTCACGGTCCATGTAAACAAATTTCATAGCATCCTCAGCTTTGGGCGAGGGTGATTCCAAAGAGAATTTTACATAACCTTGAATTTCTTCTTCCACTTCAGCATGCAAAGCATCCAGCTCTTCTTCTGAATAGCCGTGTACTTCCATTAGCTTCTTCTTGGTCTGCAGCAAAGGACATTTGGCTTGCCAAGCTTCCAATTCGCCATCTGGTCTGTAGGCCGCAGGGTCTCCAGAGAAGTGACCTTGCCAACGGTAGGTCATGAACTCGATCAGTGTCGGACCTTCACCTTTTCTGGCTCTCTCGGCTGCTTGCTCTGTAATTTCAATAACAGCTTCGATGTCGTTTCCATCAACGGTGAAACTGGGTACTTCATACCCTTTGCCCCAGGTAGACAGTTGCTGCTGCGGATGGGATTCGGTGTAATGAGTTGAAATTGCGTAATGGTTGTTGATCAGGCAGTAGATGATCGGCAAATTCCAAGTAGCAGCCATGTTCAAGGATTCGTGACATGTACCTTCTCCCAAAGTACCGTCTCCCATGAATACAGCAGTTACATCCAGATCCTTGTCGTCGGCTTCCCAACCTTCCATCTTGTTTGCTTTACGGTAGTAGGAATCAAATGCGGTTCCCAGGCAGGTAACCACGGTAGAACCCTGGATACCATTGAAGCCCATGTTTCTCGCTTCCAAATCGTTAACGTGCATCGATCCGCCACGACCATGGTTGATACCACTTTCCTTGGCGAAGATCTCAGACATGCAGTTCTTTCTTCTCTCTTGGGGAGAAGAAAGTACGATGGCACCATGACCACGGTGGTCAGGGAACTTGTAGTCAGTGTACTTCAATGCCTCTACCACACCGGCTTGTGCCGCTTCCTGTCCGATAGACAGGTGGATAAAACCTGGGATGGTTCCATTTTGGGCATACTTCTCAACTTCTTCCTCAAATCTACGGATCAGTACCATGTCTCTATATACTTTCCACAGACGATCTTTTGTTAAAGCCATAACTTTACCCCTTTCTCTCTCTACTTAAGAAATGTCTCACGGATCACGTCTTTGTTCAGCTCACCGCCGACAAAGCATTTGCCCGTTCGAACATTGTGTATCTGGATCTTTGCGATGGAGTGGAAATCGTGATCTATGTAGTAGAAGTCCTTACCGGCTTCTTCAAAGACCTTCTCAAAAGTCTCCGGATAGTAAGGAGAAGATGTATTAGAAACCAGCTGATGTACAGCCTTGGCGATTTCCACATCGTCAGCATCCACCCAGAACTCAACTTCTCCACCATAGAGGATGGCATCGTTGATGCGTCCCATGGCTTTCACTTCATCATTTACAACTGGTGCGATGGGACCGCTGCCCCAGCAATTCACTACCTTCTCTACAGGGAAACCTTTCTCATGCATCTTGTGGCAAACCTGTTCCAGAATTCTGGCCGTCACCTGGATAGAACCTACCAAGCAGGCACTTGGTGCCAACATCAGATAGACATTCTTGGGATCCACGCCACATTCCTTGGCTACTTCTCTGGCGATATCGTCAGAAGGAAGCTTAATGTCCTGGATGCAGAGGACTACTTCGTCATTCTTGTCGCGGTAGTCAGTCATCTCAAAATACATGTCGCTCTCGACCACGGCCTGCGCTCTGGCAGGGCCGGAACCGATGGTTGCAAATTCCCCTGAACCCAGCTGCCAACCGGCAATCTGAGAACCCAGGCAAGCAATTAATGGGCTTTCGGTAAAGATTTCCAGTCCTGCGAAGGAGATCTCGTCGTCCAGTCTCCAACGGCCCAATTGTACGGTGGCCATGTCACCAGTAGTTACACGGGTGAACAAGAGGCCGGCTTGCCAGCTGCCCTTTACATTGAGGCCCATATCGATCAAGGTTGCGCCACAATCCATATTGTGAACTTCAACACCCAGTTTTGCCTCAAAGGGAATAATCTCTTCTTTGACGATTTTAACCGCCATCTGGTTAATGCTTACTTGTTTGGTCATGCTACCTCCTAGTAGTGGTTTCCGAACACATCGATGGCTGCGCCCTTGATAGGAGCTGCATCATCGGAAGCCAACCAAGTGATAACCTTGGATACTTCAGGTGGTTGCATCATTTCTTCCAGAGGAATGGTCACGGATGCGTGCTCGCTCATTCTGGCTCTGGTATATTCTGTATTGATCATGCCTAAATAGACAGCATTGACATTAATGTTCTCGTATTTCACTTCTTCCGACAGGGTTTTCGTGAAGCTGACCAGACCGCCTTTGGCTGCAGCGTATGCACCAAATCCCGGGAAGAATACTTTTGCTGATGCTGATGAGATATTGATGATCTTGCCGTACTTTTTCTCTTTCATGTAAGGCAATACCGCTCTGGTGCAGTAGAAGGAACCGTTCAAGTCTACGTTGATCTGCAGATCCCAGTCCGCTTTGCTAGTCTCAGCTACTTCTATAGCTCTGTGTACGGCAGCATTGTTGATCAGGATATCCACGGAACCGTACTTTGCCGCTACTTCGTCAACCGTGGCTACAACGCCGTCGTAGTCGGTGATATCCAATACATATGTATCTACTTTCCCACCGTTGCCTTCAATTTCTGCTTTTACGTTCTTAAGAGTCTCAGGATTCATGTCCACTGCGATGACCTGCGCTCCATCGGCAGCAAAATCCTTCGCGTATTGTGCACCCAGACCTTGGCCTGCGCCCGTTACGATAGCTACTTTACCATCAAACCTTTTCATACTTACCTCCTTGTGGTTTCCCACGATTGTTTTTTTCAAAACTATTTCAGATAGATTTCGTGTGTCTTCAGGCAATTGCACACATGACGTTCCAGAAATCCATCGACTTCATCTAATTCATTGTTCTCTACAATCCTCAATAGAAGCTTGTGGTCCTCAATCAGGGCGATCAGCGATTCAGGGTTACGCACCACGGATTCCTGATAATACGATTCATGGATGCTGATGCTATCCATTACATCCAGCAGCTTAGGTAGTCCCGCACCGCCATAAATCACCTTGTGGAATTCGTCTGTCAGACGGGCGTATTCATCCACGTCCTTAGCCCTGATCGCTCGTATGCAATCATCTAAGTTTTTGTTCAGAGCCCCGATATCGATTTCTATGTTGTTCTTGATTATTTGCCTCAAAGCCAACCGTTCCAAAGCTGAGCTGATAAGCAAAATCTCATTGATATCTTCAAAAGTAAGTTCGCGTACGCGGAAGCCTACAGCGGGTAGCATGGTGAGATAGCCCTGCGAGGTTAGGATCTTCACCGCTTCGCTGACAGGTGTCCTGCTTACCTTCAGCTCCTCGGCAATTTCCACGACAGTATAGGTTTTATCCTTGACCATTTCTCCGGAAAATATGCGGTCCTTAAGGATCCGGTAAACATATTCTCCCTTGGTCAGACAGTTAATATTCATTGACATAATTTCCCTCCTGTATGATGCATGCAACATACTGTATCTGCATTATACTCCAATTCCCTACAAAAGAAAAGGCTTCTTATGCAAATGTTGACTTTTGTAATGGGAGGACATTGCCAGCGCCCCACACTGATTGCCTTTGCAAGATAAATGGGTTATACTGAGCCATGTAACATGAGGTTGCGAATTTATATAAAGGAGACGAGACGAGATGAGTAAGCAATATGAAGTTAGTAAGGATGGCTTTTATGGTGAATATGGCGGTGTTTTTGTACCCCCACCATTGATTCCAGTTCTGGAACGTGTAGCGGAAGCCTTTAACCAATACAAAGACAATCCCGATTTTATCGAAGAATATAACTACTATATGAAAGATTATGTGGGAAAACCTTCTCCCCTCTTCTTCGCCAAGAATATGACCGAAGACCTGGGTGGAGCCAAGATCTATCTCAAACGTGAAGATCTGAACCACACAGGCGCCCACAAAATCAACAACACCATTGGTCAGATCCTGTTGGCCAAACGTATGGGAGTCAAACGCATCATCGCCGAAACTGGTGCTGGACAACATGGTGTAGCGACTGCTACCGTTGCTGCACAGTTCGGTATGGAATGCGTCATCTATATGGGAGAACTGGATACCATCAAGCAGAACCTGAACGTGTTCCGCATGGAGCTTCTGGGTGCCAAAGTAGTGTGCGTCAAAGACGGTGACCGTGACCTGAAAGCGGCTGTTGACGCAGCATTGATGGATCTGGTTGCCAACCACGATACCACCTTCTACCTCCTCGGTTCCGCGGTAGGGCCATATCCCTACCCCACAATGGTGCATCACTTCCAGTCCATCATCAGCAAAGAGCTGAAAGTGCAGATGGCCGAAAAAGAAGGGCGCGACCCGGACTACATGATCGCCTGCGTCGGCGGCGGCAGCAATGCCATTGGATTCTTCAGTGAATACATCGGCAACGACGATGTTCAACTGATCGGTGTAGAGCCGGCAGGTCTTGGCATAGAAACTGGAGAACATGCCGCACCCATCACGGACGCTGACCCTGGAGTCATCCATGGTTTCAAGTGTTACCTGATGCAGACTGCAGACGGTCAACCGGATCACTGCTATTCCATCGCCTCAGGTTTGGACTACCCTGGTGTTGGCCCCGAACACAGCTTTTTGAATGATGAAGGCTTGGCGGACTATGTGGCCGTTACCGACTTTGATGCTCTTGATGCCTTCCGCTATCTATCTAAAGCTGAAGGAATCATACCAGCCATCGAAAGCGCGCATGCGTTAGCCTATGCCATGAAACTGGCTCCGGGACAGGACAAAGAGAAGATCATCGTGGTCAATCTATCCGGTCGTGGAGACAAAGATGTTGGTACCATCCTCGATAGCGAGAAATTGGCCTACGAATTAAAAGCCAAGTACGATGAGGAACATGGCGAATAGCCTGACCTAAAAAACCAAATAAAATACTGAAGGCTCGCATTGGTAACCAATGCGAGCCTTTTCTTGTCATATGATTAAATTCTAATCCGACTATGACTTGGTTTATCTGCTTTCTTCAGTCAATCTCTTTTCCGCCTCTACCCTCTCTCTGGCCTCATCCTTACCAATCGTGAAAAAGAGCAGGCTGATGATGATAACACCAGCTCCTAAGAACTGTTCCCCACGAGGTAATTCACCAAAAAGGAAATAGGCCCCTATGATGGATACCACCGGCACGAAAAGAAGCATGGTGGCCGCAAACGATGCCTTGATATATTTGAGAGACCATGAAAATATGCTGTGTCCCAAGAGCGTGGGGAATATGGCCAGATAGAGAAATATTAGGTAATTGCTTCTGGGGAATCCACTAAAGCTCCCCTCCATGATTATATTGCAAATTGCCAAGAAGATGGCGCCGAACAGATATACGACGAAAGTGTAGTTCAGATTGGAAACGGTACGTCGCACTCTCCTCCCAATCAGCATATACGTAGCTAAGGTTATTGAAGATAGTACGGAAAGAAGTATCCCTATATATTCATTCGATCCAAAGGACAGAGACCGGTAGGTCAGCAGAATGGCTCCAATGAACGTCGCTGTAACGCAGATAGTCTCCTTCTTGGTCATCTTGTCGTTCAGGAAGAGATGTCCTCCCAACAATGTAAACACCGAACTGGCGTCCACGATGACCGTTGCATTGGCCACTGTGGTGTAATCCAAGGCCACAAACCAACCGAAGAAATGCACACCAAGAATAAGTCCGCTGAGCATGGAAAGCATCAGTTCCTTCCTGGGAATCCTGGTTGAACGGTCGTTCTTGGCAACTACCACCGGCAGCATGATCAGTACGGTAATGAATAGACGGAAAAATGCTGTGGTAATCAGGGGCGCGGTTGCTGATTTGACCACCAGCGCCACGACGGATACGAACATCACACCCATCACCACCATTAATTTCACAAACTTGGTATTCATAACATCTCCTGCATCTTCACAATTAAGTCATCTCGATCGGTTTCCTAGCAGTCACTTCCTATACTAAAGGATAGCCACCGCCCTGACGGGTGAACCGTCACCCTTTTCAAATTTTAATGGAAATGCGGAGAAGGTAAACTCCTTATCCGTGACTTCCTCTAGATTACAGAGATTCTCAACGATGATGCAGCCGGCTCCGAGCAGGATGCGGTGCAGCATAAGATCGCTGTCCTCGACAGAATCTACTGATATGGCATCCAAGCCGATTCCTTTGATGCCGGAGGAAACCAGCAGTTCCGCTGCCTCCTTAGAAAAAACAGGGAAACCCTTGTAATATTCGTCCTGTCCCCACTTTTCCTCCCAGCCAGTGCGCAATAACAGATAATCCAGTCCTGGATGCCCGGAAAGAAAGCCCTCCAAAGCGCATCTATCGATAATGGGTCCCGCTTTTCTCGCATCCAGCACAGCGGCCCTGCCTATGAACCGATCGATTTTCATAGTCTCGGTTGTTAGTCCGTCCTGAAAGATATGTGCCGGACAATCCAGATGGGTTCCCGTGTGACTGTAAAAGCTGAGCATGGTCTCCTTGAAACCATCTTCTGTAATAGCACTAGTTTCCTTGAGACTCGGTGGTTCTGTCCCTGGATAGATCGGCATTTCTTCTCTGATATTATGTGTTAAATCTACAACTTTCACGTATTACCTCATTTATATTCTTTTCTGCAACTTAAGCTTACTTTTTTCTTACAATATGCATGTGGATACGGCTCCCATAGTCAGGATAGTCCGTATATTCCTCGGCAATTATCTCCATTGCATGATCGGATTCCTTCAGTATTTTTTTATATATTTTCTCTCTTTCCTCCCCTTGTTGCATGAAGTTGCATAGGATTCCACCTGCCTTCAATCCAGCTAAGATGCGCAACAGGAACGCCTTCTCCCTCTTTCGGTCACGACTGTAGAAATGGAAGATGGAATCCAACAGCACCATATCATGACTGTCACTGATCGGGTAGGAGTACATATCCTCCACGACACCTTTGACAGCGAGTCCCTCTTTTAGTGCGATTTGATTCATCTGCGCTATACCCACCGATGAGCTGTCTACACCCACTACCTCATAACTCAACCTACCAAGCAAAAGCGCATCCCTGCCCTGCCCGCATCCCAGCTCCAGCACTGTACCCTTGGGTTCATATCTTTTAAAGAACTCCACCAAACCCGGATAGGGTTCCCCAAAATAATCCCCATCTATATAATACTTGTCATAGGCATTTTTCGGCATGATAGCAACCTCTCTGGTATCAGAATATAGATTATCAATGACTTGGCAAACCCCAAATGTCATAATATTCCGTTTCATCTATATTGTAACAGAAAAGAACGAGGCAACAGCAACACTATCTTTGGGGATGATTAGTCTTTCAATATTACTTTGATTGCTTATCTGTTATTACTCGTTCATGCACTCTATCGTTCCTACTATATGTATTCAGTCAGCATAGTTTTTATTTGTCTTGTGTTATTCCCAGCCAACTACTGATCCCAGTTTGTTCACCTGAAATGGTAAATATACCTCGGAACTGTATATCTTTGATAATCCGAACACCTTCTTTGCTTATATCATTTTCCCCATCCCATATATTTGCTATAATACCCATAGAAACACAAAGGAGAGCCTCATGAATATACGTGAAATAGCCAAACTCGCGAACGTTTCCGTCGCTACTGTCTCAAGGGTAATGAACAGGCCGGAAAAGGTTAAGCCGGAAACACTTTTAAGAATCAGAAAAATCATGCAGGACAATAACTATACCGGCAATCCTTTTGCCAGGAACCTGATCAACAATCGGACCAAAAACATTACTCTTCTTATCAATACCATAGACAACCAATTCATGATGGATATCGCCACGGGAGCGGAAAAAGCCCTCTTTGAATCGGGTTACATGCTCAGCATCATCAACATCAGTAAGAGTATGGACAAGATGGCCAGCTTCATGGATTTCTTGCAGGAAAAGCGATCCAGTATTTTTATGGACGGCCTGATTCTGGCAGGTTCCTATCTACATGAGGAGGATTACTGCACTTCCATCCAAGACATCCTCAACTGCCCTCTGGTCGTTATCGACAAGGGCCCGATCGAAGGAATCACGACGGTCTATGTCGAGGAGCGCGGAGCCCTGGAACAGGTTGCCACAAATTTCGCAGAAAAAAATGTTGGTAGCGCGGCCATAATCTCCGGGGAGCTGGAGTATCTTTTCAGTAAACGCCGTTGCGACCTGCTGCTCGATGAACTGGAGAAACAGAAGATCCGTGTTCAGCCCGAGCATATCTTCTCCCTCCCTATGGAAGAACCGGACTGCAGTTATCAGGCGGTTATGTCCATGCAAGGTTCTATGCCCAAAGGCATCTATGCCGCCAATGAATCTTTGGCCATGGGAACGCTCCGGGCACTTCATGAAATGGGCCTCAGCGTACCAGAGGACGTCTCTGTCATTGCCGGTGAAGACTCTAAGTACAACAATGTTCAGATTCCCTCCCTGTCTTCCATTGCCTATCCCAACACTGCATTGGGGGAATTGGCTGCACAGGAGCTTCTGTTATCCATAAAGGACCCAGACCGTGAAGCCAGAAACATCGAACTGCCCGCTAGCTTTATTAAGAGGGAATCCTAGTAAGAAACGTCTTAACAAGTACCATCTAATCTGGTACGATTACTAAGATATCATAACGAGGAGGAAACAACATGCTATATCAAAGCACGAGAGAGGGAAAAGCGACGCATAGCGGCGCACAAGCCATCCTGGCCGGTCTGGCCATTGACGGTGGACTGTTCACACCGGACAGCATACCCCAACTCTCGCTTTCACAAATAGACGAAATGAAATCTCTGACCTACCAGGAAAAGGCTTTTGCCATCCTATCGCTCTTTTTGGATGACTTTCCTGCTGATCTTCTTTCGCAGTGCGTAGAAAACGCCTACAACGAGCAGACCTTCGATCACCCGGATGTAGCGCCTTTGGTCAAGCTCACCGAGCAGATCAACGTTCTAGAGCTGTACCATGGCCCGACCTGCGCGTTCAAGGATATCGCCTTGCAGATCCTGCCTCATCTCCTGATGAGTTCAGCTTCTCTGCAAAAGGACGAGCGTACCTACGTGATCCTGGTGGCGACTTCCGGCGACACAGGTAAAGCAGCTTTGTCAGGTTTCCAAGATGTACCACGCACTAAAATCGTAGTCTTCTACCCTGACGCCGGCGTCAGTGCGATTCAAAAGCTTCAGATGGTCACCCAGGAAGGCGACAATCTGAAGGTCATCGCCGTCAAAGGAAATTTCGATGATACCCAGACCGGAGTGAAACAAATCTTCTCTGATGCAAAACTACGGTCCCAATTGGAGGATAAACAGTACCGGTTCTCCTCGGCAAACTCCATAAACTGGGGGCGCCTGGCACCACAAATCGTCTACTACTTCTCCAGCTACTGTGATCTTCTCAAGCGAGGTGAGATTAAGCTCGGCGAAGAAATCAATTTCGTGGTACCGACCGGCAACTTTGGTAATATCCTCGCCGGTTACATTGCTAAGGAGATGGGACTTCCCATCCACCGACTAGTTTGTGCCGCCAATAAGAACAATGTACTGACCGATTTCATCAACAGCGGCGTATACGACCGCAACCGTGATTTCAATAAGACCGTATCGCCTTCGATGGATATCCTCATATCCAGCAACCTGGAGAGACTTCTTTACCTAATCAGTCAGGATGCAACCGAGGTACGTGGATATATGCAGGACTTAGCTGATAAGGGCCGTTATCAGGTCAGTGACAGTCTTAAGGAAAGCATTCAAAGCCTCTTCTGGTCGGAGTGCAGTGACGACAATGAAACCATTGCTAGAATCCGTTCAACTTACGAGGAATATGGGTATCTGATGGATACACATACGGCCGTTGCCATGGATATTCACCATAAGTACCAGCAGGCTGTGGCAGATGATCGTAAGAATGTCATCGTATCGACTGCCAGCCCCTTCAAGTTCAACTCTTCAGTGGCAAAAGCTATACTAGCACCTGAAATTGTTGTCGCTTCTGACGAGATCACTCTGCTGGCAAAACTCTCTGAAGAATCCGGCATGAAGATTCCTGCCGGACTGTCAGGTCTTGACAAGAAGGACATACTGCATAAAGACGTAGTCGAAAAATCAGACATGCAGGAATCCGTAATCGACTTCCTGGAGCTGTAATAACCGCATTAACATTAAGAAAAACACAAGTATCCGGATACAAGAAAAAGTCGTGGCGTACCACGACTTTTTCTCGTTCATCCCCCCCACTCAACAACCGTTGAGCCGCCGCCATTCAGGCGACTATTGATCAAACCTCACGGTTTTTCAATCTTTGGTATAGAACTAAATATATTTCATTAACTACCTTTATATTGTACACCATGTTCAAATATTTTACAAATATGATGCCTCCCGCCAAATTTTACAGGTCCAGATAGTTCTGGGTTTCTGGGAAAAATCCTTTGCGGTAGCCCTTTAGCAGTTTGGCGCAAAATCTGTCTTTGCCAACCAGAGCCTCTGCAACCAAAGCGTATCCCTTGATTTTTTCATCCAGAATGTTCACGATACCATAATCCAGTCCCTGCATGATGCACATGATCATGAACGCATGGTTCGTCATCTCATCTACCGGTATACCATGGGAAATATTACTCAGTCCTATGCTGAAGTGTACATCCGGATAACGTTCCTTGATAACCTTGATGGCTTCAAACACTTCAACTCCTGCTGTATCCCCGGTGCCTATGGGACGGACGATGGGGTCAACAATGATATCATCTGCCGGCACACCGGCATCCAATAAAGCAGGAATCAGATCGTCCGCAACACGGACACGATCCTCGGCTGAAGCAGGCATGCCCTGATCATCCAGCAATAGTGTGATAACCTTGGCGTTGTAGCGGGAGATCAGTGGTAGAATAGCCGCCATCCGCTCCTTTTCACCTGTGATAGAGTTTATTATCGGTTGCTTCTTGTTGTTGGTTAGAGAAAGGCCTCTTTCTATGGCCGCAGGACTGGGGCTGTCGATAGCCAGTGGCAGTTTGCTCACTTCCTGGACCTGGTTCACCAACCAGTCCATCTTCTCTACCTCATCACCGATCCTGGTGCCGCAGTTTACATCGATGTAACTGGCTCCCGCTTCTTGCTGGGCCAGTGCCAATCGTTTGATATAATCCGCATCCCCTTGTTCAACCGCTTCCTTGATGCGCTTGATGCTGGTATTGATGGATTCTCCTATGAATTTCATATCATCTACCTCCTATAGTTCTTCTGGTTTCTGGCGAACCCTAGTGGTTTCCGTGAACCATTTATCCCCGTAGTCACGGGGCTCATACTCCTCTATATGGCTTAGCGCATCCAAGGGATCGCTGGCCACATAATAAAATTCACGACATGCTTCTTTGGCAAAATTCATATCGATGATATGATCGAAAAAAGACAAAAGCTTGCCATAGAAGTCGTTGGTATTCAGTATAACAATGGGTTTCTGGTGGTACTTTAGTTGCTTTAGTGTGATGACCTCCAGAAGCTCCTCCAGTGTGCCATATCCGCCAGGCAAGGCGATGAAGGCGTCTGCATTCTCCTCCATGATGGCTTTCCGCTCGCGCATGGTCTCGGTAACATACAGTTCCAGGCAGTTCTCGAACACTATACCCTTCTGGTTCAACGCTTCCGGTATCACACCGATCACATCACCACCCGCTTCATAGATTCCGCGGGCACACTCGCCCATCAGGCCGATATCCCCGGCGCCGTAGACCAGGCCATGGCTTTTCTTAGCCATCAGCTCTCCTAGCAGTCTGGCTTCCCGGAAATAGGAGTCTTCCAATGCTTCGCTGGAAGACGAATAGACACAAATCTTCATCCCTAATACCTCCAAAAAAAGCCCGGTTTCCCGGGCCTTGTTGTCTATGAATGGACAGACAGTCCGTGTACTGCTTCCGCGGCTTCCATAACGCATTCCGCCAAAGTGGGGTGTGCGTGAATGGTCTTGGTCAGTTCCTCGACGGTGATACCCTTTTCAACCGCCAGTACGCCTTCCGCGATTAGGTCTGTCGCATGGGGGCCCATGATATGGACACCCACGATTTTGTCGGTGGCCTTCTCAGCTACGATTTTGACGAAGCCGTCATTGTGCCCGATGCAGAGCGCTTTTCCGCTTGCTTTGAAATCGAACTTGCCGACTGCAACTTCCATACCTTTTTCTTCGGCTTCCGCTTCAGTCAGACCGACGGTTCCGATTTCAGGACTAGTAAAGATACAGCTGGGTACGACGTCATATTTCATAGCAGTAGCCGGAGCATCCTTTAACAGGTTCTCTACGCATACGATTCCTTGAGCGCTGGCCACGTGAGCCAGTTGCACCTTGTTGGTCACGTCTCCGATAGCGTAAACGTTTTCCACATTGGTCTTCAAGTAATCATCCACTACGATTTCGCCGCGCTGGCCGATGGCTACGCCTACGTCTTCAAGTCCCAATCCTTGGGAGTTGAAGGTTCTGCCGATGGAGATAAGAGCCTTTTCAGCCTCGATCTCTTTACCACTTTCCAGTGTTGCCTTAATACTTCCATCGGCCACTTCTACGCTAGTTATCAGCTTGCCGGTGGAAATCTTGATTTTCTTCTTCTTGAGTGCTGTGGTCATGCGCTTGGAGATCTCGGGATCCACCATAGGCAGGAGTCTTTCCAAGGCCTCTACGATGGTCACTTTGACTCCCAGCTCGGAATAGATCATAGCGAACTCGCAACCGATAACGCCGCCGCCGATAACCAGCAGGCTTTCAGGAACTTCGGTAAGGCTCAATGCTTCCTTCGAAGTGATGACGTTCTCACCATCGTAGCTGAGCGCCTTGATCAGCGCAGCTTCCGATCCGGTAGCCAATATGATATTTTCAGCCTCAATGGTCTGCGTTCCTTCTGCGGTGGCAACTTCCAAAGAGTTCTTGCCGGTAAGCTTGGCTGTGCCATCGATTACCTCGATATTGTTCTTCTTCATCAGGAAACCGACACCGCCGACCAGTTGGCTGACGATCTTGTCTTTTCTTTCCATCATCTTGGCGAAATCGAATCCAACACCTTCCACCTTAAGGCCGAAGCTTTCCGCATTCTTGATATCTGAAAGCAACGAAGTGGACGCCACCAAAGCTTTGGTCGGGATACATCCTACATTCAGGCAGGTTCCACCCAAGTTTTCTTTTTCCACCAAAACTACTTTAGCACCCAATTGGGCTGCCCTAATTGCCGCTACGTAGCCACCAGGACCACCACCGACAACACATAAGTTATACATCTTTTTTGCCTCCTTTTTCTTTACCTGACTACATGTATTATATGATAAGAAACTGACTCAAACAAGGAAGAATCAGAATAATCTCTTGAGCTGGAAACCCAGGTGATCTGCGGATACCAGGTGGTAATCCACACCACCAAGTTCCCCCTCGAAAGCGATTCTGGTCATAGGTCCATGAAGGTGTCCGTATATGCATAGATCGACACCGTATTGGCTCATTAGGTTGGCGAATTCAGTGGCTTCACCGGCCGTGTTGACTGGTGGATAATGCAACATGGCTATGATGGGTTTGTCAGGTCCTGCCTTTTTAAGCGACATCTCTAGACGGAGGAGCTCCCTGGCATACACCTTCTGATCGTCCGGACTGATCCTCTCATCCTGAGGTGTGACCCACCCTCTGGTGCCGCAGATGGTCCAACCGTCGAAAACCAGAGCCTCGTTCTGCAGGATACACATACTGGGATGTATCACGGACTCAACCTTCTTCCGGCTCTGCCACCAGAGATCGTGGTTGCCTTTGAGCAGCACCTTACGTCCTGGAAGTTCACCGATGAAATCAAGATCCGGTACGGCCTCACTAAGTTTCAGCCCCCAGGAATGGTCACCTGGCAATAACACCAGGTCCTCATCGCTCACCTTCTCCAGCCAGTCAGCCGCAATCTTCTCCGGATGGTCCTCCCAGTTGTCTCCGAATATGTTCATGGGCTTGTCTGTGCCCATAGATAAATGTAAATCAGATATTGCAAATATTTTCATTGTCATTTCCTGTTCGCTCCATCATGGAGCCATTCACTGAGTCTCTTAAGATCTTCCTCATACTGCGGTGTTAGAGAACGGTTATAAATCAGACTGGCCGGATGGTACATGGCATAGACATTCACACCCATACGTTCTACCTGGAACATCTTTCCGTGCACATCCTTCATGGATACCGGATGGCTGAGAAACCAGTCCAGCGGCGTCTTGCCCAACGTCACGACCAGTTCTGGCTCCAGCAATCGAACTTCATCCTCCAAAAAGGCGGCACATTGCTTTACTTCTTTGCTGCTCGGCTTCCGGTTGGCATGAGAGCCGTAGCGCGGTCTTGTGGAAGGCCTTACGGGCCGGCATTTCACAAGATTGCTGACATACAACTCCTTGCGGCTAAGACCGATGGAACGCAGAAAATCATCCAGTATCTGGCCCGCCTGGCCGGAAAATGGGCGACCGGATATGGTGGCTTCATGGCCACCAGGTGCCTCCCCTACCAGCATCAACCTGATCCTGTCATCCGGCACGCCATCAATCACTGACATGATTCGGGTCTCACACAGGCCACAGTTGTGGCAATTACGAATGTTTTCATGCAATTCAATCAAATTCTCCATATTATTCTCCAAAAAAATACACGGACGAAGCCCGTGTATCCAAACGTTAGATTTCCACAATGATGGGTAACACCATCGGTCTTCTCCTGGTTTTTTCGTATAAGAATCGGCTAACTTGATCGCGCACCTTATTCTTAATGCCACTCCATTCATAGACACCGTCTTTTTTCAAAGTTTCCAGTGTCTGAACGATGCGTTTTTTGGTCTCTTCCATCAGTTCATCCGATTCACGTACATAGACGAATCCGCGAGATACCACATCCGGTCCGCTCCTCAATTCCGACCCCCTCTTGGAAAGGCCGATCATCACAATGACGATGCCGTCTTCCGAGAGTTGCTTGCGGTCTCTGAGTACGATGTTGCCGACGTCTCCGACGCCAAGTCCATCTATCAGTGTGCGTCCAGAGTGCACTCGTCCTGCGATACGCCCTTTTTCTTTACTAAGTTCAATAACCTGTCCGTTGTCCGCAATGAAGATATTGTTCGGATCAACTCCAGTTTGTTCAGCATATTTGGCATGTGCCACCTGCATGCGGTATTCCCCGTGTACAGGTATGAAATATTTCGGTTTTATCAGGTTCAGCATCAGCAGCAGATCTTCCTTGCTGGCGTGTCCGCTCACATGGATGTCACTGGCTCTGCCGTAAATGACCTTTGCTCCCAAACGGAACAGTTGGTCAATAGTTCTGGAAACATACAACTCGTTGCCCGGGATGGGATTGGCCGATATGATGACCGTATCCTCCTCGGTGATTTCCAGCTGACGGTGATCACTCGTTGACAGCCTTGATAGCGCGCTCTTAGGCTCTCCTTGGCTGCCGGTCGTGATAATCGCCACTTTATTCGGTGGCAACTTGGCCACCTGTTCAACTTCTACAAAAGTCTTCTTGGGAACCTTGAGGTATCCCAGTTCTCTGGCCACCTCGAAGATGTTCACCATGCTCCGGCCGATAACAGCTACCTTACGGTCTGTCGCAGCAGCAGCATTGACGATCTGCTGCACCCGGTGCACGTTGCTTGCGAAGCTAGCAACGATGACTCTACCAGTAGCATCTCTAAAGGCCTCCAGCAGGTTTCTGCCGACTTCCTTCTCACTCATGGTACTTCCACTTTTCTCAGCGTTGGTACTGTCAGAGAGAAGAGCCAGTACGCCACGTTCTCCCAGTTTGGCCAACTTGGGCAGATCCATCATCTGTCCCTGTCCATCCGCGGGAGTCTGGTCGAACTTGAAATCTCCTGTGTGTACGATGATTCCTTCCGGTGTATGCACAGCCATGCCTATTGCATCGGGGATACTGTGGCTCACCCGGAAAAATTCAACTTTGAATGGTCCTGTCTTTACGGCTCCTCTGGCTTTGACGGTATGTAGTTTCGCCTGTTCCAGCATTCTTCGTTCTTTCAGTTTGCCTTTAACTAAGCCCAAGGTAAAACGTGTGCCGTAAACGGGCACCTGAATCTTGTCTAATACATATGGAAGCGCACCGATGTGATCCTCATGACCGTGAGTCAAGAAGATACCCAGTAGCTTCTCCCTATTTTCTTCCAGATAGCTAAAATCCGGAATGACAATGTCGATCCCCAGCAAATCGTCCTCGGGGAATGTCAATCCGGCGTCTATCAAGATCATTTCCTCACCATATTTGATGACTGTCATGTTTTTCCCGATCTCACCCAGTCCACCCAATGGTATTATGGAAACTTTATTTTGTGTTTTTGTCACTCTAATCCTCCTATTGATTATTTATCCGAACATATATCTTCAACTGATTATAAGGGATAGAAGGTTTAAACACAAGAAAAAAACGGGCCAAAGCCCGTTTATAGCAATTTATATTTTTCCATCAGTTCTTTTACAGCTACCTTGGTGTCTTCTTCCGGACCCACAACCGGTAGACGGTAGTTGTCTTCGAGTAAACCCAGCAGACTGGCCGCATATTTCACAGGTATGGGATTGGTATCCATAAACAAACCTTTGAACATGGGGTACAGGTTCAGGAAGGCTTCTTTGGCTCCCTCTGCATTTCCTTGGTGGAACATACTGACCATCTCTTGGATCGGAGCGCCGATCACATTGGAGGCTACCGAAACCACCCCTTTGCCACCGATGGACATGATGGGAATCGTCATGGCATCATCTCCGGAGTAGATTACGAAGCTTTCGTCCGTACCTATGCGGACCTTTGTGATATGGTCCAAGTTACCACTGGCTGCTTTTAACGCCATGATGTTGGGAATCTGCGACAGCTTGATCGTAGTCTCGACGTCCAGATTGATACCGGTTCTACTCGGTATGTTGTAGAGCATACAAGGTAGTTTAATGGATTCAGCAATGGCCTTGAAGTGTTCATACAGGCCTCTGGCATTGGGTTTGTTGTAGTAAGGCACAACCAGCAATAGTGCATCCGCACCGGCTTCTTCAGCCGCCTTGCTCATCTTGATTGATTCACATGTGTTGTTGCAGCCTGTCCCGATCATTACCGGAATATTGACTGCTTCCTTGACTGCTTTCAACAACACGATCTTCTCTGTATCACTTAGTGTGGGACTCTCACCAGTAGTACCCACAACCAGAATGGTATCCGTTCCCGTACGTTCCAGATACTGAGCCAATTTCTTAGCCGCTTCAATGTCCAGGTCGCCCCTGGCATCAAACGGCGTCACCATAGCGGTGACGACATTTCCGAAATCCAACATTATTACTCTCCTTATAGCATGTTATATGCAATCAATTGTTCAGCAATCTGGACGGCATTGGTGGCAGCACCTTTTCTGAGCTGGTCCGCTACCACAAAGAAAGATAAACCGTTTTCAAAAGCCAGATCCTCTCGCACACGGCCGACATATACTTCGTCCGTATCCGACGTGAAATACGGCATGGGATATACATTGTTGCTCGGATCATCCTGTAGAATGATGCCCTCAAAGGCCTCGAAGGCCTCTCTGGCCTGCGCTGCTCCGATTTTCTCTTCAGTGATGGCCAATATGGATTCTGAATGGCTGCGCATGATGGGTACACGTACTGTCGTAGCCGTAATGCGGATATCCTCATCATGAAGGATTTTTTTGGTCTCGTTGACCATCTTCATCTCTTCTTTGGTATATCCGTTATCCCAAAACACGTCGATGTGAGGAATCAGGTTCATACCGATCTGATGTTGGAAAATTTCCACTTTCGGTTCCTTGTCTTCCAACAGATCCCGAGTCTGGTTCTCCAACTCATCCATGGCTTCCTGTCCTGCACCGGATACTGCTTGGTATGTGGATACCACGACGCTCTTTATTCGTGAGATATCATATAGAGGCTTAAGCCCCACTACCATCTGTATCGTAGAACAGTTGGGGTTGGCGATAATGCCTTTATGCTTCTTCACATCTTCCGGATTCACCTCGGGTACCACCAAAGGAACATCGGGGTCCATACGGAAAGAACTGCCGTTATCGATGACCACTGCACCTCGTTTGACCGCTTCCTTGGCATACAAGGTGCTTGCCTTGCCTCCGGCGAACAGAGCAATATCGATATTCTCGAAAGACTCCGGTTTGGTCTCTTCTATTACATATTCATTTCCATTGTACGTCATGACTTTCCCGGCTGAGCGGCTGGTCGCCAGCAGTTTTAAGTTATCTACCGGAAAACCCCTTTCTTCCATGACCTGCAGGATAGTGGAACCAACGGCTCCTGTACCTACGACTGCTACATTGTAACCCATCTCGTTCGATCTCCTTTATCCTAAGCTATAATTTATATTCTGATTCATTCTCGATGACCACAGGAAAAGCGATAGCCCCGGAATCATCACGAAAACGTTTGCTTATCTTTCTTTGGGCAATCAAGGGCAGATCCTTGAATTCTCTGTAGTCAAAGGATGTTCCTTCCTTGGTCAACGTTTCTTTCAAATCATCACATTTCGAGCAATTCTTTAGACCTACTACTACCATCTTGATTCCTCCTATAATAGTTTTTCCAAACCGACAGTCAGTCCCTCTATCTCCATGACCTTGCGGACACCCAGGACCACACCCGGCATGAAGGATTCACGGTCGATGCTGTCGTGACGTATGGTGAGTATCTGTCCTACACCACCGAAGATGACCTCCTGGTGGGCTACTCTTCCTGCTAAACGTACTGAATGTATGGGAATGCCGTCATAGCTGGCACCTCTGGCGCCCTCCAGCAGTTCCTTTTCTTCCGGATGCCCCTGTTTGTGCGCCGTTCTCACCTCAGAAATGGCTTTGGCGGTAGTCAGGGAAGTACCTGACGGTGCATCCAGCTTGTTGTCGTGATGGTATTCGATGATTTCCACATCAGGCATATATGCTGCCGCCTTCTTGCTGAACTCGACCATCAGAATGGCGCCGATAGCGAAGTTGGAGGCCAACAGGCCACCTAGTTTCTTATCTTCCATCCTTGAAGCCAGTTCCTCAACCTGTTCCTTGCTAAGACCGGTAGCCCCGATGACTGGATGCACTCCCAAATCGATGGCAGTCGAAACGTTCTGGTAAACCACTTTGGGATTGGTGAAATCCACCATCACATCCGGGTTGGTCGCTTGGATGGTCTGTGAGAGGTCACTGCTGACAGTAACGGAATCATCTCCCGTCAGGGTCGACAGGCTCCCTCCTACATTCATGGCATCTACAGCAGCAACAACAAACATACCCTCGGCCTCGCTGACCGCTTTTACAACCTGTTGTCCCATTTTTCCCATTGCCCCGCATACGAGCACTCGAATATCTTTCATCGTTCCTCCATTAAAAAAAACACAAGCATAAGCCTGTGTTCTCGACAGTTTATGCTCATCTGATGCACTCCACCACAGGTGACAGCACCACACCTGTTCGATGTAGCACCAGCAGATTGTTCGCACCAATCCACTTCGGCAAAGCCACCTTTTCCAAAACATCAACGCTTGCGGCTCCGTTTTAGTACTTTTTGACTCTGCGCCTCAAAAAATGAGAACTCTTTATTCAGTATTTGTTATTCACTCTAAACTATCAAATATGGTCCAGACTGTCAAACCCTTTTTATGTTTTCTTTGTAGACTTGGCGTCTTATATCTTCATCTGTCTCCAAACGGTAGATTTGGCACAATTGCAGAATCCGGGAACTGGTCCGGACATCAATGGCATCCGCCAGTTCATCTACCGATAAGTTCGAGGTGATGATGGTCGACAGATTGTTGCAGGCCCTGTAGTTGATGATATTGTAGATCCGGCCGGCTGACCAGTCTGTGTAGGCATGAGCCCCCAAATCATCCAGTATCAATACGGGTATACTTCTGACCTGATTCATCAGCGTCAGTTCATTATTTCCTCTATTATTGAAGGTATCCTTCAACTCATCCAGAAAGTCCGGAACGGAGATGAACAGAAGATCTATGTTTTCCTGGAGTAACCGATTGGCGATACAACTGGCTAGAAGCGTCTTACCACTCCCTACCGTGCCGTAGATATACATGCCCTTATGATCTTCCCCGGCAAGCACCTTATCGCTGAAGCTCTTGGCTGCACTCATACAATGGTTGGCCAACTGTCTATAGGTTGCCGAATTTTTCTTATTCACAATGCCTGTTCTGTAGTACGCAAGACTGAAGTCTTCAAAATTCTTGTGGCGGTACTCACCTGCCAATCTAGCGTGTTTGCATTGGTTCTCAAGCCGTTTCTTACTGACACAATTACAGACATAAGCTTGTTCATCTTTATAAATCAATCCGCGGTCCTGACACACCGGACAGTCATAGTGCACCTCAACGGTTTCCTTCGGACTGTTCTTAATGGTCTCCCGCAGTTCTTTCATTTTCTTCTGTAAAATATCTTTCATGTTTACTCCATCAAGTTAACAACTAAATCGTCATATCTGGTTTCAGTGTCCTTCTTGGGAAAATTCTTGCTGACTCGAGTTTTCTTGGCTTTATTTTTGTTCCTGCTGCTCTGGTCTTCAATTCGTGCTTGCTTAGCCGTACGGACACCTTTTCTCTCCCAGTCACGCAGAATAGTGTCGATATATTTGAAATTCAGCTTATCCCTGGATACGGAACTGCGCAATGCTTCCAATACCAGGTTCTCACTATATGAATCGCCTTCAATCCACTCGATCATATAGGCTCTTTCTGTATTGGAAAGGAGTCTGCCGAATTCTTCTTCAAAAACGGTGAAAATATCTTTATCTTTGGCCTGGCCTTGTTTTTGTTCCTTATCTAATTCCTTCTCAGCCAGATCCTTCAATAATCTTTCCTGATGAATCTCACGTTTTTTGGAATCTATCGCTGCGATATGATTCCCTAGTCTCTTGAACAATGGATCAAAACAGAATATCGGTAATGAAACCTGTTGTTCCAGTGAAAACTCTCTTTCTATGGCCAGACAATCCTTTTCCATCAACGATGCCAACAACCCCTGCACCTCTGGAACCTCTTTGTCCATCACCTCTGCTACCTCAGTTAGGTCCGGGTAGAAATCATTTTTCTTCTGTCCAAAGGCGAACAAAACCATCAGCACGACAAGTTCTTCTTCTGTCAGGCCAATATGGGTGTAGCTCCATAATAAGTCATTTGGAATGCCCGTCGTTCCTTGTCGGACCACTCTGTTGAAAACGAGTTCTTTCATCTGCATCACTCCTTGCCTAATATTATAACACTCTTTATTCTAGAATAAACATGACCTGCCGCATTCATACCCAAAAGGATAAAAAAAAAGGCTTCTCTGTGAGAAACCTTTGGCTGGGGTGGCTGGATTCGAACCAACGCATGCCGAGACCAAAACCCGGTGCCTTACCGCTTGGCGACACCCCAATAAGTGGTGGAGGAAGCAGGATTCGAACCTGCGAAGGCGTTGCCAGCAGATTTACAGTCTGCCCCCTTTGGCCAACTCGGGAATTCCTCCATATGGAGCCGATGATGGGACTCGAACCCGCAACCTGCTGATTACAAATCAGCTGCTCTTCCATTTGAGCTACATCGGCATTATAAGTATTCTGTATGGTCGGGGCAAAGGGATTTGAACCCCCGACCCCCTGATCCCGAACCAGGTGCGCTACCAAACTGCGCTATGCCCCGACGACAAGATTTATTATAAATACTTTGCTTACCTAAAGTCAATATATTTCGTAGAAATTATCAGTTCCCGTATAAAAAAACACCCGCTGGGTGTTTGGCTGGGCTGGCTGGATTCGAACCAACGAATGCCGAGACCAAAACCCGGTGCCTTACCGCTTGGCGACAGCCCAATAAGTGGTGGAGGAAGCAGGATTCGAACCTGCGAAGGCGTTGCCAGCAGATTTACAGTCTGCCCCCTTTGGCCAACTCGGGAATTCCTCCACGTGCGGCTCCTATTAAAGCGTGATTTCCAAACTTATTCGGATACCTAATTAAGTTGTTTAAATGGCGACCCCGATCGGATTTGAACCGACGATCTTCGCCGTGACAGGGCGACGTGTTAACCACTACACCACGGGGCCGCGATTTTGGTGACCCGTAGGGGAATTGAACCCCTGATACCGCCGTGAAAGGGCGGTGTCTTAACCGCTTGACCAACGGGCCATATTTGTTTGTGGTCGGGGCAGAGGGATTCGAACCCCCGACCCCCTGGTCCCAAACCAGGTGCGCTACCAAACTGCGCTATGCCCCGACGACAAGACTTATTATATGGGCATAACTAAGCAATGTCAATATCAATTTTCACTTTTGGAGAAAATCTCGGATTCCCATCTCTATAGTCTCTAGCGATAGGGCTTTATCCTCTTCCCCGTCGTATTTCAACCATTGGATCCTATGGTCTCTTTTGAACCAGGTATACTGTCGTTTGGCGTAGCGTCTCGTATCACGTTTCATCAGCCTTACAGCTTCTTCCCAATCCAGAGTCCCATCTATAACCTGCAGCATATGCCGGTAGCCAAGTGTGTTCATCACCTTGTGTTCCCGGGGCACACCCCTCTCAAGAAGCGCTCTGGTCTCCTCTAGAATCCCCTGGGACAACATCTGGTCCACACGCCTATCGATGCGTTCGTAGAGCAGTGTACGGTCCACCATGAGCCCGTAGGCCAGTACCTGGTAATAGGGGGCGGCTTTCACTTCATCCGCCCTACCGTAATCCATTTCCAATCGGGTCAACGCGCGCAAAACTCTCCGCACATTGTTGGGATGGTATGTCTCAGCTGCCACAGGATCTTTCTCTGCCAAGATCCCATGCAAGACCTCCTTGCCATCTCGGTCCAAAATCTGTTGGTATTTGTCGTGGATGATAACCTGCTTCTCATCCGGTTCCTGCTCATAGCGGTAATCATCGACCACGCTGCGGAAATAAAGACCTGTGCCACCGCAGATGATGGGGACGTTTCCATCATGAATCACCTGCTCTATGACCTGCCTGGCATCCCTCTGGTAATCAAAGGTGGTGTACTCTTGCACCGGGTCGCAAATGTCCAGCATGTGGTGCATGATCTTGCGGCCGCTCTGAGCTGTTTTCTCCTCTTCTGTGACCTTCCCGGAGCCGATATCCAGTCCGCGATATAGCTGCACAGAATCACAGGAAATAATCTCTCCTCCCACCCTGTCCGCCACTTCGACGGCCAAATCACTTTTCCCTGAAGCGGTCGGCCCCAGAATCGCTACTACTTTTTCCATCTTAACCTCACTAATCCCTCAGGAACAGTTTTGCCAGTTCTTCTTTTCCCAACCTCAGTACCGTAGGCCTGCCGTGTGGACAGGTATAGGGATCCTCTAGCACGCTCATTTCCTCTAGCAACACAGAGATCTCGTCCAGACGTATGGTGTCACCCGCCTTGATGGCACCCCTGCAGGAAGCCATCTCCAGCATACGCTCCTTGATACTTTCCTGCTCGTTCTCCAGAGCGTCCAGGAGTTCCTCAAACAACTGCTGGTAGTCCGTACCCTTCAATCCTGCTGGAACAGCCCTCAGGAGGAATTCTTCCTCTCCGAAAAGTTCCAGCACAACGCCCAGATCAGCCAGCTTGTTGATCTGTTCCAACATGCGCTCCTTCTGTTCGTAGCCTAGCGTGAGCACAACAGGTTCCAGCAAAAACTGGGCCGTCAACGTCTCCTGCCGATAGGCCTTGCTGAGTCTCTCATAGCGGACTCGCTCGTGAGCCGCATGTTGATCCAGGAGAAACAACTGGTCCTCCTTTTGGAGTACGGCATAAGTCCTAGCAATCACGCTAAGAACCTTCATGCCAAGAAACTCGTCGTGCCTGGTCTCCTTTATGGTTTCCGCTCCCGTCTCAGCTGTAGCGCTCTTCGGTTGATACTGGCTCTTATCCTTACGTTCGAACACCATCTCTTCCTGCACTCTTGCCGGTTCAGGCACCATACGGAATTCCTGCTCAGGTTCCCTCTTCACCCTTACTTTAGGTGTAGACTCCGGCCAGTTGACTGGCGGGGTTGCTGGCATCTGCACTGGAGGCTTTTCCTGGTTGATGCCCCGGATTTCACTGAACGCAGATAGCGTCTTCTGGATGGATGCAGCCAACTGCTTTTTTAGCGCCTGTTCCATCGAGAATTTAACTTCCATTTTCGATGGATGGATATTCACATCCAATGCGGCAGGGTTCATCTCAATAGAAAGTATGCCGATGGGATGCTTACGGATAGGGATCCTATGTCTATAGGCTTCTTCCAAGGCATCCTGCAGCACTTTGGATCGCACATAACGGCCATTGACGAAGAAGATTTCCATATCCTTGGTCGCCCGGTAAAGATACGATGGTGCGATCAGTCCCCGTATACTGAAATAGTCGTTCTCTTCCTCAACCTCGATCAGCTTACGGGACAGTTCACCCGGTATCAAGTAGGCCAGTGTATCACGCAGGTCACCGGACCCCCTAGTCTTGAATATGGTCTTATTGTCCGAGATCAAGGTGAATGCTATATCTGTATGGGACATGGCCAGCTTCTGCACTAGGTCCACGATAGCTCCCTTCTCCAGATGGGGTGCCTTCATGAATTTCTTTCTCACCGGTGTGTTGAAAAACAGATCACTCACTGTGATACAAGTACCGCGAGCCATAGCTATGGATTCCTCCACTGTCTTCTTTCCCCCGATCAGCTCTACCAGAGTTCCTGCGTCCTCTCCATCCGTCTGGGAGCTAAGGCGGACCTTGGAGACAGAAGCGATACTGGGAAGGGCTTCTCCCCTAAATCCCATGGTTCTCAGTTCGAACAGGTCCGCTGCCTGGCTGATCTTGCTGGTGGCATGACGGAGGAAAGCCAGGGGGATATCCCCCTGGTCCATTCCAGACCCGTTGTCTTCCACTTCGATCAGCGACATCCCGCCCTCTTCAATCTGTACACGGATGCTCTCAGCACCGGCGTCCATGGCGTTTTCAACCAATTCTTTGACGACCGATGCCGGTCTCTCGACCACTTCACCTGCAGCGATCTGGTTTGCTATATCTTCTTCCAGTATGTGTATTCTGCCCATGACGATTCACTCACCCTTCACTGCGTTCTTTCAGTTCATACAAAATATCCAGGGCCTGTCTGGGACTCAGGACTTCCGGGTTGATCTCTTTCAGAAGTTCCATGGCCGGACTCACATCCTGCCACTCGATCTGTTCCCCGTCCACATGCATGCTCTTGATCTCACCCTGTTCCAGTTGCTTCAGTTTCTCCCCGGCGCGAATGATGACCGCCTGGGGCAACCCTGCCATGCGCGCTACGTGGATTCCATAGGACTGATCCGTACCGCCACGCACCACCTTACGCAGGAACAGCACATCGTCGTCTTTCTCCTCCACGGCCATGGACAGGTTGACGATGCCCTGATAGATCTCCTCCAGAGCCACCAGTTCATGGTAATGGGTGGCGAAGAGTGTTCTGGCGCCGATCTGGCTGTGGATGTATTCGCTGATGGCCCAGGCAATGGAAAGACCGTCGATGGTCGACGTTCCCCGCCCGACTTCATCCAGAATGATCAGGCTGCGGCCTGTGGCGTTCTTAAGGATGTTGGAAACCTCTTTCATCTCCACCATGAAGGTGGAGTCACCGCGGGCCAGGTCGTCACTGGCGCCCACTCTGGCGAACACCCGGTCCACCAATCCCAGCTCCATCGCCTTGCAAGGTACAAAACTTCCTGCCTGGGCCATGATGCACAAAATGGCAATCATGCGGATATAGGTCGATTTACCGGCCATGTTGGGCCCGGTTATGATGCCCAGGGATTCGACCTCCGGCATCAGGTTGCAATCATTGGGGATGAAGCGCTCAGAAACCAGGAGCTGTTCCACTACTGGATGACGGCCTTCCACAATCGTAATCTTCGGTTCTTCTACCAGCTCCGGCCGAACATAGTCGCCAGCCACGGCAACCTCGGCGAAGGACAGGTAAACATCCAGCAGAGCGAGTCCTTCCGCCAACCGCTGGATCTCTACGCAACGGATGCGCACCTCTTCCCTGATCTGGGTGAACAGCTCATATTCCAACTGGAAGAGTTTCTCCTTGGCATTGATGATCTTATCTTCCAGTTCTTTCAGTTCCTCCGTGATGTAACGCTCGGAGTTGGTCAGAGTCTGCTTGCGGATGTACCGCTCCGGTACCTTGTCCTGATGTGTTTTGGTTACATCGATATAGTAGCCGAAGACCCGGTTATAACCGATCTTCAGCGTCTTGATTCCGGTTTCTTCCTTCTCTTTCTTTTCCAGGGCCGCCAAGACACCCGTGGCCTGGGTTGAGATTTCTCTCAGCTCATCGACCTGCGCATGATATCCGGGAGCGATGAGGCCCCCTTCTTTCACGGACAGCGGTGGATCCTGCGGTATGCTCTCATCCAGCAGGGCACATAACTCTTCCATGACCTCCATGCTCTCAGCATATTCCAGGAAAGACTGCCCGGCTGCGAGCAGTCTTGTCTTGACGCCTCTCGCCGCCATGAGACTGATCTGCATGGCCCGGAGATCCCTTGCGTTGGCTCGTTCATACGCGACACGGGTAAGAATACGTTCCAGATCGTAGACCTCTTTCATGGCTTTAGCCAGGTCTTTTCGTAGGAACACATCGTCCACCAGCTGGCTTACGTACTCCTGTCTTCGGTGTATGCTCTCGACGGATAGCAACGGTCGCTGAATCACTTCTTTCAGCTTACGGCCGCCCATGGCTGTCTTGGTCCTGTCCAGCACGCTGACCAGCGAAGTTTTCTGGTCCCCGCTTCTCAGGCTGCACACGATTTCCAGGTTCCTACGGGTACCCATATCCATCTGCATCGCATCTTCCAGTGTGTATACCTGGAGCCTATTCAAACTTCCCATACCCTGCTTCTGGGTCTCGTTCAGATAGGACAGCAGTACGGCCGCCGCCTTGTGGGCGCCCAGATGGTCCCAGAGGCTCTGCTCCGCATCGCTTATCTTCTCCACTTGGCGGCGCATCCCCTCATGATAAGCGCCGTTTAGACGGGTACAATAGTATCCGATGCCCTCGATTTCTCGCATCTGGGCTTCCCCTATACTGTCCGCATCCAGGATGATTTCCGAAGGGGCGATCCTGGCCAATTCATCGCGTACCTCGTTCCACTGCGAGAGCAAGTTCACCTCTGTCGCGTAAAAACCGCCTGTACTCACGTCGCAGTAGGATATACCCAAGCGGTTCTCCTTGGCGGACAGACAAGCCAAATGGTTGTTTTCCTTGCCGATCAGAGCGTTCTCCTCAAGCACCGTTCCTGGAGTGATGACACGCACGACTTCACGTTTCACGATCCCCTTGGCCGTCTGGGGATCCTCCACCTGTTCACAGATGGCTACCTTATGCCCCGCCTTGATCATCTTGAGGATATAGCTGTTGGCGCTATGGTATGGTATGCCACACATAGGGACTTTGAGCCCTGCACCGCCACTTCTGGCCGTCAGCGCGATTTCCAATATTTCCGATCCCTGGATGGCATCGTCAAAGAACATCTCGTAAAAATCTCCCAAGCGGAAAAAGAGAAACTCATCTTTGAATTTCTCCTTGATTTCTCTGTATTGCCTTAACATGGGTGTAAGTTCTGACATACTACTCTCCCTGTCTGATTTTTCCCTGCAAACTCCAAGTCCTGGCGCCAACGACCTCAACCATTCTCAGCTGGCGGACGTCCGACGGTTCACCGGCAAAGTTGATCACTTTCCCACCTCTGGTACGACCCGTAAGAATCTTGTCGCTGGTCTTGCTTGTCCCCTCGACTAGCACCTCGTATTCCTTGCCCACCATAGCCTGGTTCTTCTCGAGGGATATCTGGTTCTGCAATGCCAGCAACCGATTGAATCGTTCCATCTTCACTTCTTGGGGAACCTGATCATCCATAGTGGCTGCCGGTGTCCCTTCTCTGGGTGAATAGAGGAACGTGTAAGCCAGGTCGTAACGTGCTTTTCTCACCACGTCCAAGGTGTCCTCGAAATCCTCATCCGTCTCGCCCGGGAAGCCCACAATGATGTCCGTCGTCAGCACCGGCTCGGTAAACTCCTGATAGATTTTATCAACCATCTCCAAGTAGCTCTCCTTGGTATAGCCTCGGTGCATCTTCTTGATGATGTTGTTGCTACCGGACTGAAGTGGCAAGTGGAACTGCTCACAGACATTGTTCGAGTTTGCGATGCTTTCGATCAACCGACCAGAAAAGTCCCTTGGATGTGATGTCATGTAGCGCAACCGGTAGTCTCCCAGCGTATCCAGATGCGTAAGCAGGTCGCTGAAATCCGGTCTGTCTTCCAATGTCTTGCCGTAAGAATTGACGTTCTGGCCCAGCAGCATAACATCTTTGTAACCTTGATCTAGCAGGCCCTTTACCTCTTCGCTGATGCTCTCTACACTGCGGCTTCTCTCACGCCCCCGCACGTAGGGTACAATACAGTAGGTACAGAAATTGTTGCAGCCATAAATGATGTTCACATAGGCCTTAGTCTTGTCCGAGCGGGCTACAGGCAGGGTCTCCCTGACTCCGTCAGGCTCGTCCCAGACCTCTAGCACGGCATGGCGCCTGTGCTTCACCTCTTCCAACAATTCAGGAAAACGGTGTATGTTGTGGGTACCGAAAATGATATCCACGCCTTTAAAACTCTGTTTAATATACTTGGCCACAGACTTCTGCTGGGTCATGCAGCCACCGACGGCCAGTATGAAGGACGAATTCTTCTCTTTCAGTCTCTTCAGAATGCCGATTCTGGTCAGCACCTTGGATTCCGCTTTTTCCCGCACACAGCAAGTATGCAGGACCACCAGATCAGCTTTCTCCGACTCGTTTGTTCTCTCATACCCCATGGCCTCGATCATCCCGGCCAAGGTCTCTGCATCGTGCTCACTCATCTGGCATCCCCAGACTTCTATGTTATATAACAAGCTTATTTCCTCTTCTCTTCCATAGTCTCCCTACGATTATATAATAAGTACCTTCAGTTCTAAAGTCCCAACCACAATGTTTCTGCATCACGACCCTATCTCGGGCTAACGCTGGTCTCCAGAATATCGAGTAGCTAGAAAGTTGGGAGCAATCCCAACTTTCTTTGCTCTCACAGAACCGTGCTTACGTTTGCCGTACACGGCTCCTGAAATCTCTCGTCGAATCAGTAATAGTTCGACAGTAACCCTACTTCGTATTTATGCATATCAATTAGTCCGAGTTTCTCAAAGTACTTGTTTGGTAGCAATTGATGTATTATGTGAGTATTGGAATTCTTCCACCTTTTCACATCCATCTTCTCTCCAGTTCCCTTGATTCCTTTCTTCCTCATTTCTTTATGCATTTTCTTGTACGTCTTCCACTGTGCCATTTTGACCATACGCAGCCTGCGCCTTATCCATTGCATCAGGTCTCTTGTTAGTCCCTTTATGTTTGCAGCGCGATAGTAGTTCATCCACCCTCTTAATGTTGGATTGAGTTCTCTTATGATCACTTCCATAGCTCTTCCGCTGTTTCGTCTCGTTATCCGTCTCACCTTATCTTTGAAGCGCTTAATCCTCTTGGGGTTTACGCTAAGATATTTTTCGCGTATAACAAACCCCAGAAATTCTACGCCTTCCCTGACACTGGTCAGTTTTGTCTTCTTCTGATTCACTGTCAGTTTCAGTTCTTCCTCTAGCACTTTCGTGGCATAGCTCATATAGTTCCCAGCCTGCTGTCTGTCCTTTGCGAAGATTAGTATATCGTCCGCATAGCGGACGATTCTTATCCCCTTGGACATCATCTTTTGGTCGAACTTATTCAGGTAGATGTTACTCAGCAGTGGTGATATGACACCTCCCTGGCAACTACCGATTTCGGTCGCTGTGAAGGTTCCATGATTCATCACGCCTGATTTCAGAAACTTTCTTATCAGTTTCAGAACTTTCCCGTCGCTTATCCGTTCCGCTACCGTGTCCATGATAATCTCATGGTCCAATGTATCGAAACATTTGCTCAGGTCCATATCCACCACGTCTGTCAGCTCATAACGGTTCATGAATCTTTCGGCTTTTGCCACAGCTTCTTGCTGGGACCGTCCCCGTCTGTATCCGTAGCTTGATGGATGGAATGTCTCGTCGAAAATTGGTTCAATGACATTCACAATGGCTTGCTGTACTACCCTGTCCTTTACCGTGGGTACTCCTAAAAGTCGCACTCCACCGTCTGGCTTTTGTATTTCTACCCGCCTGACCGGACTTGGTTCATACGTTTCGGTTTTCAGCTTCTCATGAAGAAGCTCTGTGTTCTTTAGAAGTTCATTCGCGTAATCACCTACAGTTTCTCCGTCTATTCCCGGAGCTCCATTGTTGGCTTTCACCCTCCTGAATGCCTCTGTCAGATTCTCTTTTCGATAAATCTTATCGATTAGGCTGTACCACTTCTTCATGTTCCACCTCCGTTCCTGCTTTGCCTTTTCGCTGGTTTACTTTTCCCTATCGGTTCTTCTCTGATTTCCGTTGACGTCTCTAGCTCATGGCAATCTTATCTTTCATCCATCAGTTATTCCGATTCGTGTCGTCGCACCGTTTCGCAAGTCATTTCGTGCCAACCGGCCGTACCTTCCCACCTTTCAGTGTTCTTTTAACACCTTCGGTTCCAGTCCTCCTGTTTCCAGACAAACTTTAAGATTTCTTCCGCCCTTCGCATCTGCTTCGGTCTTTTGGACCTAGGCAGTCACCATAATCTGATATGGCATCCCTTTCGTTTTCCCCTCCACTCCATTTCTGGGTTTCACTGGCAAAAGGTTCATCACTACTACGGCTTCATCTGCATACTGCACCTTCTTTCTCTTCCTTGGTTTCCCTTGTCGGAGAAGCTACAGCTTCAGGTACAGTAATTCCGAGGTTAAGTTGCTCCGCTTGTTGTTAAAACGACCATCCTAATGTCTGTGGTTTAGGCTAATATCGGACGTTCCCACTTGCTGGAAGGTTATCC
>DAOUPV010000092.1 GCA_030625965.1 Clostridia bacterium | reverse complement strand
AAGACCATAGACGATTCGTCCTATGTTTCCCCAATAGATTGCTCCGGTGCACATGACGCAGGGCTCAACCGTGGTGTATAGACTGCAGTTCCACAAAAATTCCGGTTCATAAATGCCTGAAGCTTTTCTGGCCAGTGCGGTCTCGGCATGAGCGGTACAATCCTTGATATGAGCCTGATCATTGGTCTGTTCCATGAGAACCTGCCCCTTGTCATCGACCAGGATGGCCCCGAACGGCATGCTGCCACTATCGATGGAGCGAATGGCCACCTCGTTGCATTTTCGCATAAGTTCCACGTCACGTTCGTGAGTGAAATAGGCATAACGCTCAGCTGAATCTTTTACCCTCTCCATATCATCATCCTCCAATATTATACTGTTCTATCTATCAGAAATCAGGGTAAGGTTTCTACATGCTCTCCGACACCATCATGCAACCAGGCTAGTATATTATAACTATTATACACTATAACCCCCTTCCAATTGCATATAGTTCTGTACTTCAGCTCGCATAGAACATTCTCTATTCCAACAAAAAAACCCTTTTGGTGGACAACTCCGCTGAGGAGCGCCCACCATAAGGGTTTTTACCATTACAGTATTTTCATCTAGATGTTTCTTTCTTTTTCGGATACATCATGATGCTCAAAAAGCATTTATAATGCACCGCCAGTCCTTACTACAAGCCCAAATCCAACATCACCTGCTGCACATCGATCTTTCTGCTGATGATATCGGCTTTCACCGCATTAATTGCAGCCTTGTCTTCTGCGCTGATTTTGTCCTCGAATCCATGGTATGGTGCGAGGTCAAGTACAGTGTCTGCAAATCCATACAGCTTGGAGCTGACTACCCATGTTCCATCCTTAACTTCCTGAGCCACCAGTGAGAAGGCCAGCGGGTAATCCACGGTAGTGCTGGTCACGATCGTATCCGGTGCCAATTCATTCTGGTCAGTATTGGTTCCGATAATCATCATTCCTGTGTCCTGGGCCGCTTCCATGGCCCCGAAACCTGCGATGTCTGCCATAACATAGGTAATGTCTACATTCTCATCATTCAGGGAATAGGCTATTTCCTTAGCTTTGGCACCGTCAACGAAACTGCCGGTATACACCAAGGTAACTTCCAAGTCTGGATTGATGTATCTGGCTCCAGCCTCAAATCCTGTACCGCCGAGTATGATGGGAGGAATTTCCATACCTCCAATAAAAGCTACATGGTCTGTCTCAGTCAAGGTTGCTGCCACTACGCCCGCCATAAAACCTTTCATCGGGCCATCTTCAGTCACTGAACCCATGTTTGGTGGTTCGTTGACTACACAACTGGAACAAATAAAAGTTGTATCAGGAAAATCTCGGGATACACTGATCGCACCATCAATGAAGTTGAATCCATGACCGATTACCAAATCATATCCCTGCAATGCGTAAGATCTGAATACTTCTTCCACATCTGACTGAGGCACACTCTCCGAATAGGATACGGTAGCACCTAGATCCTCTTCAATCTGCATCAGACCGCTGTATGCAGTGGCATTCCATCCTTGATCATTAATTGGGCCGTCCATTAGCAGGCCGACTTTGAATTCTTTCTCAACCACCGGTTCCTCAGTCGAAACCTCTTCTGAAGGTTCTTCTGTTTCTTCAGAAGCAGCCTCTTGAGTACATCCAGTCACCACTATTGCGCTTATCAACATCATTGCTACGAACACATAGAAAAATCTTTTCACTTGATTATCCCCCTATTATTTTTACCTACCAAAACTCCATACTCCTCTTGCATTACAGGTTGGGCTTCACCTCTGCTGTCCTTTGAATTTTGCTATATGGTGCATTATTGAAAGCTTCGTTGCGTTTCGACTTCAGTTACCAGAATCGCTTATGTCCCTCGACGATATCTTCAGTGACTTCTTCGATGGGGCCTACCACCACCATATCCTTCTGACCACCCATAACTGTGGTTCTGCAAGGAATGTTGAAGGTCGGATTTCTTTCGTCATCCCCAGTCATCTCAAGCAATATTGTCTCCTCTATACCATAGACGATACGTCCGATATTGGCCCAATAGGTTGCCCCGGTGCACATCACGCAGGGCTCCACTGTAGTATAGAGGCTACAATTCCACAGGAACTCCGGCTCGTAGATACCGGATGCCTTTCTGGCCAATGCGGTTTCCGCATGAGCCGTACAGTCCTTGATTTGTCCTTGGTCGTTAGTCTGCTCCAAAAGGACCTTTCCTTTATCATCTACTAGGATGGCTCCGAACGGCATGCTGCCGTTGTCAATGGACCGAATGGCTACTTCATTGCATTTACGCATCAGTTCTACGTTACGCTCATGGGTAAACCAGGAATAACGCTTTGCAGTATCTTTAACTTTATCCATATTTCATTGCTCCTCTAGTTTTACGCTTGATCTATAGGGAATCCCCAAGATTTCAGTTCATCCTTAACTTCATTGTACATAGCCAACCACTCATCGGTAGGCTTCATGGTTCTCACATCGTAAACTTCCCAATATGGCTTACCATAAGGTTTATTGGGAATATCCGCTTCGAACTTATCCAATGCCTTCTGTACCAACTCTTCGGCTTTCTCTCTGCCGATGCTTGGAGCAACACGCATCACTTCACCACTGAATCTAGCCTCAAGCGGTGAGAAGTGACCAGAAATGGCTCCTGTTGCCGATCTCGGACCATACATACGGCTGATGCCTGAGTAGGTTGCCATCAGGTCATAAGCGAAGATCTCGTAAAGCAGGGTCTTGGTCATAGGTCCACCTACCGGAGACAGAACCAGGTTGGTCATCAGGTTGGTGTTATTGGCCAAAGCCTGGAAACCGACGCTGGTGTAGTTCATTACGTTTCTGCTAGTACAGTTGAAGTAAATAGGATGAGTCGGGGAAGAACCACAAGCCGCACCCTGGAAGAATACGATGAGTGCCAGGTTTATAGCTACAATCAGTACCGCTTGACCTTCATCTCCGCCTCCCAATCCACCATAAATGGGATTGCCATATGGATCAGGAAGGCCGCCACTCATGGTTGCATGCGCTACTTTACATAGGATGCCGTTGTCTGTCTTCAGCTCGGAAATAATACCGAAGGTATGGGTGTCACCCTGTTGAAACTGACTTCCCTGTGCCGCTGACAACTGACCGATTTCACTTACACTCATCTCGCATCCACCGTAGGACAATCCAGGTCTTCCGACTAGTTTTCTGATCATGTTCACCTTGTAGGTTTCTTCCCAACAAGCTACGATCTCTAGCGGTGACCTGGTTCTGACGTCCATGCCTCTGACGGTTTCAGCCGTACAGGGGGAGATGGTATCAATGAAGGGTTCCTTCATGTATGCTGTCAGGCAGGACATATAGTACTCTTCAGGAATCGGAGAACCGACCGGTCCACCGGATTGTAACATGGTATGGGGATTCTCAAGATCCTGCGCACATTCAACTTTTGCATCATCACCTTTACCGAAGGTCAAAGTAGAAGGTGCATTTCTCACGATCTGCTCGATCTCCTGCTTGGAGAACCTGATGACACGGCCAGTGTCTTTGGAGTAGACTCCAGACTCAGACAGCAGTTCTAGTCCTGCCTGATATACACGGTCCGCCAGTTCTATATCATTATTAATTACTGAATCTTTCGGGAATTTCAAATCGTATTTCTTTACTATTTTCTTAACACCTCGTGCAATCGAGTTTCTGTCGAAATCTGCCTCTGACATTCTCTCACCGGTCAGACTTCTTTCAATGATATCCATTAAACGTGTACTATTATCCATGCTTCTATTCCTCCAATTTTATTTTCTTAACTGCACAGTTTCAGATGATTACTAAGCAACCAATTCCATTGCTTTTGCCACAGCACCAGCTGCATCATCCGCGTAACCGTCCGCTCCTGCATTAATTGCCCACCCTTCAGTTACCGGACCGCCTCCAACCATGACTTTTACATTCTGGGTCAGGCTATCACCTTTTAACATTCCGATGGTCTCTTCGATATAAGGTAGCGAAGGCATCATCAGACCCGACAGACATACAAGATCCGCATTGACTTCAGCTGCTTTAGCAGCCACAGCTTTAGGGGCTATATCTACACCTAGATCGACCATCTTAAAGCCATTCACCTGCATCATCAAATTAACCATATTCTTCCCAATGTCATGTAAATCACCGTACGCTGTACAAATTACTGCGGTTCCTTTATTGACAACTTCAGCAGCGCCAGCCTTCAAGTATGGCTCAGCCACAATCTGGATCGCCTCAACAACTTCACCAGCAATCATCAGATCTGGTAAGAAAATTTCTAATGATGCGAATTTATCACCTAGATCATTCAATGTCGGTTCCACACAGTTAGAGAAAATTTCCGCCGGCTCAATTCCTGAATCAATGAGTTTCTGCATTTCTTCAGAGCCACTCTCTACTTCACCATCAACAATCGCTTCTTTAAGAGTTAAATATTTTTCTTCCATGGTATCCTCCTCAATTTCCAATCTGCACCAGGCTGGTACCCTGCTTGGCGCTTGATTGTCTTTCTGTTTATAGTATTCCATAAACTCACCATCACTGCCTTTGGTATACTTCCGAAGATAGGTAGTAAGCATCATTCAGTTTTGTAATTTTTCCAAATCAGTTATATATAGTTTTCTTTCATTGCTTTATAGCCTAAAAAACACCCGGTTCTTTCGCCATACGGCGAAAGAACCGGGTGTCCATTTCACATTGATTCACACTGATAAGTTATTCTCGTAGCTAGGTTATGCACACTCTTGGTTCAAAGTATGCCTTCTAGCTTCATAGCGATGGTGAAATTCACTAGATCTTCTATTTGCTGCAAGTCACGACCTGAGATTTCACCTATCTGTTTAATACGGTATCGCACTGTATTGTGATGCAGGAATAGTTGATCAGCCGTCTGTTTGTAATTAAGGCCCGTCTTTAGGAACAAGGCCAATGTATTCAGCAGCTCCGTGTTGTGTTCCTTGTCGAACGCTTTGATCGAATCCAAATACCGCATACTAAAAACTTCAATCTCTTCCTTGGCATACCTGTACCCGATTAATTTGAGAAACCCCAGCTCCTCAAAATCCATGGTATCCATACCCTCTGCAATCGATCTTTCCACTGCGTAACGCGCCTCTTCCAAAGCCCTTTTAAAATCAGTTAAGACATGTAATCGACCGAGTCCAAGATTGAAGTTCAATGCCGGATAACTCTTGTCCAGTTTTAAGAACAAGGTATCCAGTTTCTCACTATTCCATTGTTGGCCCCCAGGTAACAACACAACAACCGATTTCCGATAGATCGCTATTGGTAGATTGTCTATGAACAGGTTTTCGAAATACCGTTTTACCAATTGTATGATATTGCCAACAACATATTCTTCATCACTTTGGATGTCGATCTCCAAAACCTGGTAAGTATCTCCAATCTTCCAGTCAAACTCTGCAGCCCTCTTCCTGATTTCCTGTTCTTCACTCAACAGACCACTTAGGATTCCCTCCAAGAAGGCGCCCTTCTTCTGTTCTTCCTTGTCCCGGGTCGTAAAGACACTTCTGAGTTCGTCTTCACACATCTTGCAGGCCGTTTCCAGCAAGAGATAATGATCCTTGTCAAACCTGTTGCTATCATTCCGAAAACCGATCTGCCCCACGAGGATGTTCTTGTATCGAAGTTCAAGACAGAGCCAGATGAAGTTGGTATCGTCATCCACCGCATATCTGTAACATTCAAAGTTCTTGGCAAAATGTATGTCCTGAAAATCCATGATGACCGGTATCTGCTCCCAAGATTTCTTGGTTTCATAGAAATCCTCAGGCAGGAACGAAGTTGGTTCCTCAAATCGGTTATGACCGAAAAAAGCTGCTGTTCTTAACCCCGACAATTCATGAAGGGTTTTAACCAAACCCTCGATTCCATTGTCTGAAAGCACCTTTCTGAACTCATTAAACAAATCCTCGACATAAAACAGGTGCAAGCGGGTGAAACTCATGATGGGAAAACCATTCGGGAATGAAAGCAATGGAATCTGATGTTCATCGTCAAAATCCATTTTAATCCATTTCTTAAGGATCTTTTTTGCATTTTTTTCTTTGACCACCACAGCCGCTACCCTCTGGTCAATGAGCGCCTGCAATACCTCCTCATTCTGCATCAGGGCGGGATCCGAAATAAATACTAATGCATCGCTCGTCAGCATATTCATGCTTTCTTCGCTGTCCAGGATCACAACCGATTTAACTCGGTTGCTTTCACCTAATTTAGTTGATAGGTAGCGATACTCCTTGAATATGCTGTATTGCAGCAAGGTTGCTAACTGGGTATTCATGTTCTTCCTCCATAACTCTAATGTGCATTCTATTAGGTTGTCAGCTTACGTTCCCTTCACCCAAGAACTCCCTGATCTTGACTGCAACTTCCAGATTTGTCCTTACATCACTGTTCCCGAAATCCAATCCCATGATCCTCTCCGACTGCTCGATGCGGTACTTGACCGTATTCAGATGAATGAATAGAAGCTTTGAAGCACTGGAATAATTCCATAGGTTGCTGATGTAAACTGATAGCGTATAGTATAACTCCGCGTTGTTCTTCTTGTCATACTCCAGAAGTTTCGCAAGATACCGATGGTTATATTCTTGAACTTGATCATGTATGTACTTACCCTCCAGCAAAGCCAGGAATCCCAGTTCGGCATAGTCTATGATTTCCGTCCTATCCTGAAGGTTCGCCCAAAACAAGGCTTTACTGGCCTGCCTGTATCCAGTTCTTAAATCAGCCCTATAAACTGCATCACCGTAAGCAATCCTGAACTTCCTGCCGGGATTTGCATATCTCTTGAACAATTTCCTTAGTTTACCCATCTTGCCACTTTCCAAGAAACTGGCAGGTATGAGCACTACCAATTCGTTGTTGAAGTCTCCAAGCAGCAGGTCGATGTCCCCGCCTACAGTCTTCTGTATCAGCTTGTATGCTTCCTGGTGTATCGTCTGATATTCTTCTGGATTCAAGATGGCGTTCATGAGCAGAACCTGGCTTAACTGGTCTCCCCAGAGTCCCTCAGGAGAAGATTTCGCCCCACTGCATTTCTCCTCTTCATCACCCAACAGCATCCGTATCCTGTCCGCTTGCTGACGAGCGAACTCCAACGAACTACGCTTGAAATCTGCTAAGATAGCCCAATAAGCAAACTGGAGTATCTGCAATGCTTGTTCCCCAAATTGTCGGTTCTTACTGATTAGTATGATCAGGTCATCATCTAATGTCTTCTCAAAACTAAAGGCCGAGAAGAATATCTCCTGGGGGCCATAGTAATAGCATTTCCCGTTTTCGAACTGTTCTGCTTGGAATCCTGTCGATGCCACCCAGCTTTCTTGGTCGGCCAGTACGGACTCTACGTCGGTCTTACTCCCATAGTGATAGGTGGTCTCCCCGATCCGTGCATATACTTCCATGTCTGTATACAACCAAAGCTTCTTGGCAATGCAGTTGATTTTGTCCTGCCCGACGCAATCA
>DAOUPV010000094.1 GCA_030625965.1 Clostridia bacterium | reverse complement strand
ATGTACCTTGGTGTAGGTGAAGGGATGCTCCTCTGACATTTCCGTCTGGACAACCATGCGGAACGCCTCCACTGGTTCCTTCATCTTCTTCAGGATCGACACAACATCCATACCGGTACAACCGGTCATGCCCGCTAGAATCAATGGCTTGGGTCTTGGCCCCGAATCCTCTCCACCTGATTCCTCTGAAGCATCCATGCGTACTTTATGGCCCCCAATATCCATCTCGAATGCCATCTTGCCCAACCAATCGGTTTGAAAATCCATATCCGTCCTATCCCCCATAATTTATTCTTTAGTGCTATTAACATTTCTTTAAGCAAAGTCGCCCAATTATCCTGCTAAATATCAATGATTGATCAAAAACCTTCTAAAAAATCTACGCCTTCCATTATTTTTCAATACCAAGTTTGTTCCACAATAACTGGGGCCACTATATGTGAGCCTGATTCATCCTTCAGCATATTTTCTCCCGGTGGATCACTTAGTGGGAACATTATAGATTCTAAGGAATTTATTCAGACCTGCAATTTAACCACTTTCTTCGACTTACCTTCTTGTGCCTTTTTCAATGAATACTTGAACCAACATATGTTTCGAAATATTTTTGAAGACCGTGAATTCATCAAAACTTGGCAAGATGAATAAAGCACTCCAAGACCACATAATTCACCCCTAGAAGGTGCCCCATCCCTAGGCAGGCTGCGACCAACGTTTGTGATAATACAAAGATTGGAAGCAGGTCACAATTTCTACAATCTCGCTATATAAATGCGCCCCTACACTTTCTTCTGATATGTGCATTACAGGTTACACTCACTTGCACATAGAATATTCTTTCTGATTGTTCTACAGAATGACAATTTAAGAATCTTTTCCAAACATTTTATCTTTTATCCCAACACCTATAGGGATTGAGTATTTTGATATTATTCGGAGTATTTGAAAATGTTCTTTTCTCTACAATATTATAAATACTGCTTAGCATAAGGATCCCTTCCTATTAAAAAATCTGATGTTTTCTTAGTTAGCTCTAAATTGGGTGTTTTAGGATCAATCATAGCCACATCAAGTCCCCAAGCAACCGCTGATACAAAGAGTGTCAAGTCAATAACCCTAGGATTTAGCATCATAAAACCTGCATTACTAACTCCCAATAATGCACTTACACCCAATACCTCATGGAATGCTTTTATGGTTTCTAAAGTTGTCTGCGCACTATCAGGAACTACTCCTATTGGTAAGCAAACAGCATCTAGAATCACATCTTCTCTTGGAATCCCATAAGCCTCTGCCGCCTCAACAATAACCTTACCTACTTTCACTCTTTCTTCAACTGTTTGAGGAATACCTTTTTCGTCTACTAAGGCAGTCCCTATCGCTCCCCCGTACTTAGCAATAACCGGTTACATCTCTTTTAAATTGCTTTTTTCCCCATTAACACAATTACACATTGCCTTATAGGGATAAATCTTTAAAGCTTCTTCAATAACCTTAATATTTCTAGAATCTATAGCGACTGCACAGGAAGTTTCTTCCAATATCTTTTCCAAGACTCTGGGGAAAAGATACTCTTCATCCAAACTCGGATGCATTAATTGAATATTAAAAACCTCACTTCCTAGTTTCATCCCCTCTTTCACCAATTGAATGATCAAGGAAAAATCATTCTTCATAAGTCGCTCTTGATGTATCTTCTCTTCGCAAACATATCCCATTTGATCGTTAACACAAAGGGTTGGATCATTTTTGCCAAAATTTATTATTCCTTTAGAATAGGTAATGGTTCCCGGTGTATTCATATCAATCCCTCTCCAGAAATTAATTCTTTAATCATTCGTGGAAATTCTACAGCACAGACATAACCAAACTTTTTATTTACAGTCATCCCCGCAACAAATTCAGTTTCATATTCCCATTGATACCATATTTTATTCTAGCTGTTATTGAATCTATACCAGCATTAGGTACATTAGTCATACTGGTTCCAATGAACTTAATGTCAGGATATTCTTCAGAAGCCTTTTCAGATGTTTCATATCCATACACGCGTGTAAGATTACTACTTAATATAAGTGAAACAACGACAGTAACCGATGTTCATGGCATTTAATCAACTCGCAAGCACAAATTCTTTTGCAAGCTTAGCAGCCGCAACGGCATCTACGGCATAACCATCCGCTCCGATATCATCTGCAAAGCTCTGGGTTACAGGGGCTCCGCCAACCATCACCTTGACACTTTCTCTTAAGCCACTTTCTCTTACTGCGTCAACAATCAGCCGCTGATAGGTCATCGTGGTGGTCAATAATGCAGATACCATCAAAAGATCCGCATCATGCTCTTTGATAGCTGCTACAAAAGCATCATTAGAAACATCTGTCCCAAGATCGACTACTTCGAAACCAGCTGCTGTCAGCATCAGTTTAACAAGATTCTTACCAATATCATGTAGATCGCCTTTCGCCGTACCTATCACTACTTTCCCGATGGGTTTTACGTCAGCTTCAAGCAACAATGGTTTCAAGAGTTCAACAGACTGGTTCAATGCCAACGCTGCAACTAAAACCTCCGGTATGAATACTTCATTCCTGGCCCATTTCTCAGCAATGATATCCATCCCTGCAACTAAACCTTTGTTCAATATGTCATTGGGTGCAATATCCATTTCAATTGCTTCCTTTGTCTTTGCAATCGCTTCACCTGGATTACCCGCTTCAACCGCTTCTGCCAGTTCGGCGAATATTTTCATATTATGTCCTCCTTGAATTCCTTTTAGGGCTGTTGCTCCAAAATACACTACATGCTCGATACTGCTTGCAACTATTAGTGGGATCTGGCCGCTATCTGTGACTTTGCTATTTCTGCTGCTGCGCCCGCCTCTGCAGAAAACAGGTCTGCTCCGATCTGTTTCGCGAACTGCGACGTTATCAACGCCCCGCCTACCATAATAAAGTACTTGTCTCTAATCCCTCGTGCTACAAATTCATCAATAACTATTTTCATATTGACCATGGTAGTCGTAAGCAGCGAAGAAATGCATATTATGTCTGCACCTACTTCTTCAGCTTTTGCTGCGAATTTCTCAGGGCTCACATTCACACCAATATCATGGATCTCGAATCCAACACCTTTCATCATCATAGCAACAAGATTTTTACCGATATCATGTATATCACCTTTTACAGTACCTATGACTATTTTCCCTACTGGCTGGTTGTCCTCTACTTCAAATAGCGGTTCCAAAAGTGTTAATCCTACATTCATTGCACGTGCCGCAAGCAATACCTCAGGCACGTAGATCTCATTCTTCGTAAATTTCTCACCAATAATCCCCATCGCACTAAGAAGACCATTATTCAGAATATCCGCGGCAGACGAGCCCCCATTAATTGCTTTCTGGACGTATTCTTTTACTTCTGCGGCCTTACCCTCTTGTACGGCGGCATCAATTTTTTCCAGATACATGAATATCTCCATTTCTCTTTATAGCTCCTGCTTTCTGAAACCATCTTACAGCATTTTTGGTTTTATATCTCAGAACTTAGTCTATATTTTGGTACTTTTTCCTTATATCTTAAGATTATTTTATATACCCATGATAGAATCTGGTGTATATTTCTAATTATAGGGGTGGTTTTATGATATTTAACCAAAACGGGATAATCGATGACGAGCAGCTGCAATTCATGTTAGAAACCTATTACAACAGTACCGGGATCTCAGTTAAGTATGTTGACGCTACCGGCAAGACAGTTCTAAAAATATGCGATGAGATCTCATTCTGCAGCATGTTTCATTCTATTACAAACGGAGGACGGATTTGCGAGCAAACCCATCTATATGCCGGTAAGCAGTCCCATAGCCTGGGGGAGTCCTTCATCTTCTTTTGTCCCGCAGGTTTAACAGAATTCTGCTATCCTATAATTTTTGAGGGCATCTTCCAAGGGACACTTGTCGGGGGGCCAATACTCATGTCCTATCCTGACGATCTGCTTGTCGATGAGCTACTTGAAAAAAACCAGCTTGATATAAGCTATAAGAGTAAGCTGCACCCCTATTTGCGAAGTGTTCCGGTAACCGACCCTAAACGTGTCCGTCATTTGAGCAACCTACTGCAAATCTTGGGGGATCAACTCATGGGGCAGAACCAGATAGAAATGCAAGTGCTTTACAGCAGAAAGGAACTGCAAAAACAGATCCACAAAAGTCTGCTCAATTTCAAGAATGAAGGAGTAATTTCCTCACAATATCCATACGAAAAAGAAAAAGAACTCCTGATAAGGGTCAGGAGCGGCGATAGCAGCGGGGCAAGAGCTGTCCTGAATGATCTGTTAGGGTATATCTTTTTCGATACCTACGCCGATATCGAAGTCAGTAAATCCAGAGCCTTGGAAATATGCTCCTTAATTTCAAGAGCAGCAATCGAGGGTGGTGCGGATTTGAACCTGATGTTCGGTATGAACTATCACTTTATTCAGGATTTAAGTCAAATCCACACAATGGATGACCTTTCCTACTGGATGATGCAGGTGCTAGATCGATTTACGGAGCATGTCATTCTGGTTATGGATTCGGAACATCCTACTGCCATCCGTGAAGCCCTCAAATATATCAACACTCATTATTCTCAGCGCATCACGTTAAGAGAAACAGCAGAAATTGCCGGACTGAGTCCTAAATACTTATCATCAATATTCAAAAAAGATACCGGTTCTTCTTTCACGGAGTACATCAATAATCTGAGAATAAATGAAGCAAAGTGCCTCCTCAGCACAACCACTCTGACCGTCTTTGATATAGCTTTATCTACAGGCTTCGAAGACCAGAGTTACTTCACAAAGGTTTTCAAGAAAGCGACTCACTTAACACCTCTTCAATACCGCAAAACTACCGATAAGTAGCTCTGTTATTAATATCTGAATAAATCATGATCACCCGCAAATATTCAGAACCCCAAAAGTTGGACAGGTTCAATCCTAATGCTAGTATCGTTGTCTAACATTTCGGGTGCACTTCAATAGTAGGCGGGTTTTTGTATCACTTGCTTCGCAGCTCAACCAGCTGAAGCCATAAAAATTCAGAGCATCTTCCGATGCTCTGAAATACTATTCCTGATCCTCAACGATACTTTCCAACCGCTCTTCTAAAGCTTCCGGATTGGCCAGCAGTCTCTGCATTAACTTCCATGAATTGGAAAAATACATGCCGTCGCAGATCCGCTCATCCATGCTGTAGCCGATTTCATAGCAGTCCCTGGCTACAACCTGGCCTTTTTCCACGACCGGTATCCTCTTTTCCTTACCCAAAGCGATAAACAGGCCCGTGGTTCCGAAATTGTACAGGTGATGGTAGACATAGTCCAAACGGATGGACTTAAGATATGTGAAGAACAGCGATGTATGGAATGGGCTGGCATCAATGATGCTGACCGGTAGCAGATTCCACTTGTCCAAACGCTTCAGGAATCTGACCGCTAGAGCGATGATCCCCGAAGGAAGGTTCATGATCCTTCTGGCCAATTGGTCTGTGCTGTTGGTCTCTGTCGTATAGGAATCACTTATCCCGTGGTCGATGATCTCCGCGATTTCGAAAAGGTTCTCCCTGCCGTCAAAGGTAAACTTGACAGTCGTCTCCTCCCCCTCATCACTGAGGTTCCGCTTGACGGCCAGAGACACCATGATGCCTTTTCTGGCGTAGAATTTTCGGTTCATCACGAAACGGTTCAGTTGAGGCCTTTGGGCCAGCAACCTGACGTACATGGCTATGAACAGATGTAGTGCTGTCACCTGATGTCCCTGCTTGCGTTTCTCCTTTAGATACGACCTGATTGGTTCGGCAGGAACGCGCTGTTTGCTGAAATTCTGTGCGTCGTTACGTTCTTCCATCACATAGGGAATGACCTTGAAGAATGGGTCCAAGCTCTTGATCAGTCTACCGTCACTTCGTTTCACGCTATGCTCCTTTATGCTTCATCAGATATTCGTAAGCCTCATTGGCATCTTTGACTTTCTGGGTGGCATAATCCACATATTCCTTGGGCATGCCTTTGCTGGCCACCTTATCGGGGTGAAATTCCTTAACGATCTTGCGGTATGCACTCTTGATTTCCTGCGTACTGGCCTCCACTGAAACACCCAATACGTCTGCATAACGTTTGGTCTGGTCGACTCTGGGCGGTGCCTGGCCTGCATACTGGCCGCCACCGGCAAAAGATCCCTGCCAGCCACCCCAGTTGCCACCGTTCTGACGTGCATAATAGGAATTCTTCATTCCTGTGTATTCCATCTGGGAAATACCCATTGCATAGATGATATTTCTAAGAAGCACTTCATCAGCCGGTGCACCCTGGCTCTTTGTCTGGGCCAGGCCAATAAAGAGATAGGCGAGCCCCAGCAGTGTCATGCGATTTGTGTAGTAACCACGGACGACCTTGGCGAATTCACCGTATTCCTCCGGGTGATTCTTACCATAGTCAAAAGCTCCCTTATAACGATCCAGTTCCTCCTTGCCCATGCGGAAATTACGAGCCACGAACTGCTTGACCAGTATGATTTCCTCCTCGGACACATGACCGTCACTCTTGGCGATCATGGCGGACAGTGCCATGATGGAAGCGACTACAGGATTGAGACCATGAAAGGCTTCCATGCCCTTGTGCCGGGCACTTAGCTTGGGCATCTTTCTGGGAATCCAGAAAATCAGCAAAATGGCCCAAGGAAAGAAAAACACCAAAATACCCCACAACAATCCATTACGGTTTTTGAAATTCATAACCACCTGTACGATGGCAAAAAGAAACATGCGGAACAGGATGGAAACCACGTCCAAACCGAATCCGATGATTCCTTGTAATAGTTCAACAATACCCATATTTTCAACTCCTTATTGCGTCCCATTATACAACATACATTGGTAAAAAGCACATCATGGATATGCGGAATCCTCACCTAAAATCAACCTATGATATAATTAATCTAAACGAATCTAAGGAGAAGACCGTGAACAGACATATCCAGAAATGGAAAAACAAAACATACTTCATTCCAGCCCTCTACTGCTTACTGGCCGTCTTATTCTCAGCCATCATTATCGCTTAAGATCGCAATTTGATCAATACATTGGGGACGGGCAGCAATCTCTTCTCTGTTCGCTAAATAGTGTCAACAGATGCCTTTCCCGAATGGCACTGTAACTATTTTCAAAAAAAA
>DAOUPV010000130.1 GCA_030625965.1 Clostridia bacterium | reverse complement strand
GACACCATCCACGGCGACATCAGACACCGGCTCTCCAAGACCGTTGGATACAACAACCCTGGTTATTACCTGTGTCCCTCGCCTGTTCAGACTCATGGCAATATCCTGGATATGAATATCCATAGGATCACCGTCAGGTGGCGGCGGCGGTGGCATGGGTGCATCACCGATAGTACAGTCTTCACCTGCTGTATACCTGACCCAATCATAGATCCCATGCAGGGCGCTTTCTGGGTAGGTGAAGGTACCTGCCCATGTCGCCGCCGTGTTATCAACAGGCCATACATTCATCATGATTTTCTGCAGGGATTCACCAGCCTTGGGCGTAGGATCAGAAGGCGTATCAAATACTTCGTAAACGGGAGTCCCGTCTACAAACCATTCTATTCCTCCGGAAGTCCACTTGAATCCATACCGATGAAATTCTTGTGAAGCATCAAATCCCAGGTAGATGATGTGTTCATGCCCCCGAGTGTAGTTATCATCGTTGGTCCAGTAGTTTGCCTGGAAGAGTCTTGTATCGTAGCCCAAGAATTCGACATCAATTTCATTCACTTTCCCGTTGCCGCCATTGTCAAATGGCCCTGCGAAGGTAAAGAATGAACTGACGACACCTGAGTTTGCTACCGGTTTGAAACTTGCCTCATAGCATCCATAGCCGTAGAAGCCATTCGTCTGGTAGTTGCCAGAGGAATAGGGCTCGCCCCGTGACGCCTGGTCATCCAGGCGGATATCCATATATCCGTCGCTGAAACCAATGTGATCCGCTAGCCAGGCATTATCGAATGGTGAGCCGTTCTTCCAGCCATCAGCTTTCATCCATCGCATGGTGTCATAGGTGGTGAGGTGGTCGGTGAAATCACCCTGGGCCTTGGGTGGTTTGTCGTTTCGTTTGCCGCCAAAGGCATCCTGCATAAACACAAAGGCAATTGTGGAACAGATGACCAACACAATAGGCCAAATATTCTTACGTAGAGTTAGAGCTGTTATTTGATCTCCTTTCCCAGACATTGCATTCCTCCAATGCAAGTAAGAGCTTGATCTTAATTATTATGATTATCAGGCGGCAAAGTGGTCATCCTAAAAGTTCAGAATAGTATAATTCCTGTAATTGTCTACTCTAGCCTTATCGTTTCGCGACCCATACATCCTTAAGTCCAAGCTTCTCCTTAATCATGCTGGCTTTGGCCTTCGCCTCAGCGACTGTGGAAAAACCAGGCACATGTACACGCCAGTAATTCTTTCCTCTCACGGTCACTTGATATAAACCTGTTGCAACACCCTTTGACTCGGCATCTGCCACAAAACGTTCGGCATCCGCCTTGTGCGGCAATGAGACAAGATTAATGACCCAGGGACCATCATCAATAATCGTTTCCTGAGTCTGTACTAGCGCAGCAGGAGTAGTTTCTTTTATCGCCTCAAGGGAGGTGCTGGTCACATCTACTAACTTATCAGTTTCCTTACCATCTGAAGCGTTGACGTTACCGGCAGCGGGAGATGGAAGTGTTTCAAGCTGAGTAACACTGCCAGACAACGTACCCTGTTGCTGAGAAACATCTGGAGAAAGCTCATCACCGAGAGCAGCAATGGAATCGGTTACTGCGTGGATACGTTGTAGTTTGATCTTAAGATCAGAAACAGAAGTGGTCAGCGTCTGGACTTGCTCAGTGAGCAGGATGATATCTTTTCTCAATCCTTCAGTATCAGATAACTGTGATGGCAGTTCGACAATACTACGCTGCTGTTCAGGCGTACCGTTCGACAAACTGTTCGCCCTTAGGTCATCGCCCACATCGACTAATTCAGAATTCCATACCATGATAACGATCATACTTCCCAAAGCCATGCCTCCTGCCAGCCAGGGTAGCTTGTGGGTTAAGGTGAAGAAATTAGAAGGTCGACTGGCAGCATCCTCCGAGTCACGCCCCAGATTATTTCCTTGGGTAGTAACAGCTCCTTGTGCCTGCACTTGAGTGCGCTGAAGCCTGGCCTGATACATTTTCTCCTTAACCCAGTCCATATCTTGAATAGCCTCGCTCTCAGCTTATTTGTATGTTGACCTGGCTAGATTACCTGAGACCTCCTGATCTCAGCATGAGTGGCAGGAAACCTGCCTGAACCATACCAGATGTGTTTCATATGGACGAGATAAAGCAATCCATAGATGTTTCGGTAGATTGGATTTTATGGCTATCTGCTAAATTGCCAAATGCGGCATTTGGTTCGTCTCACGTCGTCTAGAGATGTAAATCCTACCAGGCCCACCACTTCCCATAAAATTCATAGCGTTATGGCGCCTGGACCAAGAGATTCTTACGCACGACCAAGAGACCGAATGGAGCCCGTGCAGATGCCCGATCGGGCCGACTCAACCGACGTCACCGGGTGACAACCACGGCGGGGGCACCAACTTTATAATCAATGGCTTGCGACGGACGTTCGCGAGTGCCTGAAGTAGGCCGTTTTTTGAGTGGCGAACGGCGGGTACACGAAATCGTCCCAGCGTGACTTGCACCCACTGGGGTACGCCGCATCATCGTCCGTTGAATACTGCCTTGAGCATGAAATGGGTAGGAATGAATACGAGTAACGGATACGCGAGCATCAGCAGCACCATGTATAAAGAACCTGACACCCCTGTTTGAGGTGGATTCCCTATTCCAAATACCCAGTTGAGGTTCCTTTCTGGGTCGGTCACCAGATAGCAGATCGGAAGCAGGACCCAGACCAACAGTGTCTGCGCATATACGGCCCGCGTGTCATAGCCCAACCGATAGGTCATCCAGAGCAACAATAAAGGGAGCATAACGTGAAACAATGAAAAGAATTTGAACAGTGGCGTGTAATGGGATTCAAACATGTAACCAGTGGCATTGAGGCCGATTACATCAAAGCCTGCAATCAAACGGAGGAAAAAGTCCAGATTCCAGGCAAGCTCCGGCAGCAACACGCCCACTGCCATCATGCTGGTCAAAAAACGGTTTTCCATCCAGAGTGCCGGCACCATAGCCAAAAGCGCGACATCTGATAACCAGAGAAAATTCGCAGGCCCCCGCTCCACCCAATAAACAGGCACAAGAACACAGACAAATATCGTATAGGGTATCTTTATCCACGCGGAAAGCATCATTAATCTCCTATTCCGGCGGAAGAAAGGCCTCTGTGTTGGTGCAACTTCTGGAAATTATTTACCGGTGTTCTGTAGCTTCCCATCTGAGTTCAGTCCGCAATCCAACATCACCACATCCACTCCATTCATGATCCTTATCGTAAGGCGATTCTCAGCGAGTTTCTCGATTCCTTCATACTGAGTTCCCGGTTGAAGGCGGTGGCTCTCGAAGCATTCAAGTCCCAGCTTGGGATCGATATCTGGGGCTGAGTGCCGTTGATCGCATGAGAAAAGAAGTCCCGTGACGGCGAGGTACACAATTGCGGTGATGGCATTACTCGTGTAGTGCCCGAACCGCTGGATTTCAGCGTCCTTCACTGTTTATTTCGGTCCATGTGCCGCACAAAATACTTCTCCAGTTCAACCAGGAATAATACAGAGGAGGAGACAAATAGAATGCGTAACCATATATTGAAATCGATTGACGTGGTGCCAAATAAGGACTGCATTGGCACAAGGTAGGTAAAACCAAGCTGGAATATGATCAACACACCAATTGCAATCAGCACATAGCGGTTTCCAGTTAAGCCTGCCCGATTAAATATCGAGGCAGTGATATACCGGGAATTGAATAAATAAAAGATCTCGAACATGACCAGAGTGTTCACTGCAACCGTTCGTGCATGCTCGATACTGGCATCTTGCTCCATCTCCCAAATAAAAAGGCCAAATGTTCCGCTCATCAGAATAACTGAGACAAATGCAACACGCCAAATAAGATAAGAAGTAAGTATCGGCTCGTGTGCATCACGTGGAGGGCGCTGCATTACATTCTGT
>DAOUPV010000087.1 GCA_030625965.1 Clostridia bacterium | reverse complement strand
CTTTATTTGCAAAAGACAGTTTTGATGTCATTTTAATTTCACCGATGTACACACAGTTAATACTGCCTCAATTTATGGATCTGGTAGCTTTTACGGAAATGCAGGAGCATATGGCCAGATTGACTGAGGCAATACTTAAATTCTTAGCTCGTCTTATCGAATCTTTAAATAAAGCTTTACTAAGTGTTCTAAAGCTAGGTGGGCTCTGTATCGCATGGTCAGATATAGTGGAATATTCTATTGATGATAAGACATATGCCCATCTTGAAAAAACAGAGGCGGGACTAAAAAGGCATGTTCTAGACTATGAAGAACAATATGGACTTGGACTGGGTTCTTATGGACTTCTTCAACTGTCACAGGAATTCGATAATGAACGGGAAATGCAGGAAAATTGGTTGATTTGGCCTTTCGACGAAGACCGACATTTGATTACCAAGATGGTCCAGGGCATTAAATAGGATTTGGGGATGATGCTGTGAAGAATAAGCATATTACTGAATACAATAAGTTCTATACTGATTTCGCTTTTGACCGTGCAGGTTTCTACGATACAATGGCAGAAGCCTCTTAGGTTACCACTGTCCTAGACCCGGGTTGTTCTATACGGAACAGTTGGCTCTTAGGGAGAATAGTTTCGATCTATTGCTGGCCATATTTGGCGGTGGGCTAACTAAGGTATGTTTTGAAAATGTGAAACCGGGAGGACTCGTTCTGAGAAACAATCATCATAACGATGGTGAAAACATGAAAGATGATCCTTCGATTGAATTGGTCGCGATTTTCAAGAAGCAAGAAGATGGAAAAAACTATTTTGTAGAGGACATTGAAGCGGATACGTTGGAAGAGCATTTCAAGGGACACCAGATGCCCAACAAATACTTGAAAAGCGCAGGGGAAGACATGGTATATATTGATAAAGAGATGTACATGTCTTGCGAAAAGTTAAGTAAGTGAATCTAGGGGATATGGTTATTGCTGCAAAATAATAGGCATGTGCACAACTGAATTGTTCAGTTGGCACATGCCTTTGTTCGTCTGGTATCACCATATGCCCGTGATGCGGTCATCAGAGCTGTATAGGTTGGCTCTGTTTGGACGAACGAAGCCGCAGAGGGTAAGGTTAGCCTCCTGGGCATATTCGACAGCCAGGGAAGTAGGAGAGGACTTTGAGGCCAGTATGGGAATCTGCATGCGGGCAGCTTTGTTCACCATTTCGTAGCTGGCTCTTCCAGTAATATATAGCACTTTGTCCTCTAGTGGTATTTGACGTATCAGGGCATAACCGATGGCCTTGTCGGCCGCGTTGTGTCTTCCTATGTCCTCATAACTGCAGATGAGCTTACCCTTGGCATCGAATAAGGCCGCCAAGTGTACACCGCCTGCAAGTTTTCGTACTTCCTGCAGATCTAGAATGGTTTTGGACATGGCAGTCAGGGTCATAATATCTATCTGGAGGCTGCTGTTCACCCGGGGTAGCTGCTCGGATATCTCATTTACACCTGTCCGCCCACAACCGGAGCGAATCAAGAGGGTTGCGCTATCATTTGCGTTCAGCAGATGCTCAGCCTGTACGCGGACAATGTTTCTTGACGGTGTAAGCGGATCGTCGGAGACTTCACCGGGCATCAGGCTGCCGCAGTGGCTGATGGTCATGATGTCACTGAACTGGGTGATATATCCTTCTGACAGAAGGAACCCTGTAGCCAGTTCTTTTTCATCGCCTGGCAGGCGCATGAGTACGGCGATACGCTGTTTGTTCACTTCTATGGCCAGCGGTTCCTCGATTGAGAGGAAGTCCGTTTCACGGACGGCCTTATCTTTGGCCCAACGGATTATTTCCAGCTCCTGCAATGTCAGTCTTTTGTCCATAATATACTCCCTCGTATATCCTTTTATCTATCATACTACCAAGATCCAGTCATGAATGGGTGACGCTTGGATCAATAAGATTCAATCATATGCTTGCAAGCCAATATAATCCAGGCGGCATCCGCATTGTAGGCCGGCGAGTCATGGGTTGGCATGGCCAATTGCCTGTATCGTGTCAGGAAGGCATCGAACCGCTCATTGTCACCCATCAAGGCTGCGACATAGGCAAACCTCGTCCAATAGAAATCCGCAGTACCATCCGTGATATGCTCCATATTCTGCCACTGGTAATAGGTGGAGAATTTCTGGTAGAGGTCACGGGCCCTCTTGCTGTGCGGGGTGATAACTCCGTGAATGACAGGCATTGTTCATGATCGATCCTCCTGGTGTATGTACTTGTTATATTGAATGAATAGAATATTCACGGTATGCCATAATTATGAGTGATATACTACTACTATCATTTTAACGTATTAATCCACTGAATGTATACGGTGAACTATATTCCTACCGGAATGATTGCACGAGTCCGGTGTGGAAACGTAGTTTGCTTGTGGAAAGATGCAGTTGAGTCCATTCTGACAACAAAAAATCAACCGAATCAGACATGCCCAAAGGCATCCGAATTCGGTTGAAAATATTCTATATCAAATGTATGGCCGAAAGCAAAGAACCAGACCACTTCTATTTCTCAGTAATGTGTATAGCGTATAAGCTTTAATATAACTCTTTAAGCATTAATTACTTCAGTTGTAACAGTATTGAAGACATCAGTCAGTGTGATACCGAGTACCCTTAGAATTACAACGACTACAACGGCAATCAGAACCAGAATCAGGCCATATTCAACCAGACCTTGACCTTTCTTGCGGCTGATCAGGGATTTAAGTGCTGTGAATGACACTGGATATAGCATGACTGGCTCCTTTCGTATCACCTTTCAAAGTGCTAGACGATAGATGTATTTCACTTAAATGTATTATATATTAATTCTACGAAAAATGATAGCATAGCTTCAGCAAAACTCGAAATATTGGAATTTATATTAATGCTTTTATCAATATGTAAGCTATTAGTATTATCATAGAAATTTACCAGGTTGATATTGAGATCCCATCGGATATCTCCTGCGACTGTAATATTTGTCGGAGAGGGTAGGCTATTGGAGATTTTAGACATAAGTTAATAAAACAAGGAGGAATAAGCGGGGAAACGGAGAAGATAAAAAGTGTACTTCCTCTTGCTGCTGCCTATAAGTTAATACAGTTTTTTCCTTTCATGTCTCCGAATTCCTTTATTTACGGTAGCAGCAGACATATCAAGACTCCACAAGGAGTCTTTTTTTGGAAACTCAGTGTCTGATATAGCAGGGGTTGAATGTTGGAAAAGGAGAAGCCATGTTAACAAAGTCTGATGCAGCAGTAACGTTCATATCTGTGCTGGGAATAATCGGTTCGGTTTTTCTTGTATATCGGGAATTGGTGTATGGAAATTACTGCCCGCAATTTTTTGGGATACCGGCGTGCTACCTAACTCTGTTGGCCTATGCCATGGTGTTGATATCCGTTGTAGCATTTCGGAAGCTTCTATTCAGTGTTGGAACCTTTCTTGGACTGCTGCTGGCCATCTGGTTCTCTGTCCATCATTATTCCAGAAGCATCATCTGTCCTATTTATAGGGATATTCCGCTTTGTTATGCATCTCTGGTTGCGTTCGGCCTAATCCTTGTTTTGGGTCTGCTGCGAACGGAATAGTGCGGACTTAAGGACAATCCTGTACAGGCTGTCCAAGGGCGGTATTATCTGAAAAGAGGAGTCAGTTCTGCAGATAAGTGAAGACGAATAAGGATTCCCTCCAGTGATGGAGGGATTTTTTTTTGATATATTTTCTACCCTCCTGATACTTCCTGTAGGTTTTTGTAACCCTGAGAATATACTGTGACCAACAAAGAATCGCTATTGCGAACAAGGTTATTTGGTTTCATAGGTAAACCGGATCGGCCGGTAAACTGAGAGAGGGGTTAATATGGAAATTGTAAAAGGTATGGGGTTGTTGATTTCAGCACTGGTGATCTTTTCACTGTTCAGCATGAAAGCACCCAAAGGGCAGAAGGCCATGTCAGGTTTGGCCAACGCGGCAGTAGCCAGCTTTCTGGTGGAAGCGATTCACAAATATATCTTCGGAGATTTCATTAATATCGCCTTTCTAGGACAGGTGGGTAGCTCGTCCGGCAGCATGGGCGGTGTAGCAGCGGCTGTCCTAGTATCACTCAACATGGGTGTCAATCCGGTTTTTGCTGTGGCGGCAGGTATCGCCTTGGGTGGCATGGGTATCCTGCCAGGATTCATCGTGGGATACCTGGTCGGTCTTGTTGCACCACATATCGAGAAGCGCCTGCCTGCCGGTATCGACGTGATTGTCGGAGTACTGTTAATTGCCCCATTGGCCCGCTTCGTGGCAGTGCAGACAGCTCCCATCCTTGATGGCACGATGGCAACCATCGGGACTATGATCTTGGTTGCGGCCGACCAGTCACCAATCCTGATGGGATTCCTCCTAGGCGGCATCATGAAAGTCATGTGCACCTCCCCGCTTAGTTCCATGGCGCTTACTGCCATGCTGGGGCTGCAAGGCTTGGCCATGGGCATCGCAGCCTTGGCATGTGTCGGTGGATCTTTTACCAATGGTATCGTCTTCAAACGCCTGAAATTCGGTGATTCCAGCAACATAATTGGGGTAATGCTTGAGCCGCTTACACAAGCCAGCATCGTGACCAGGAATCCCATCCCCATCTTTGGTTCTAACTTTTTGGGTGGGGGACTCGCTGGTATCTCTGCAGCCTTTTTCGGCATCGTGAACAATGCACCAGGTACCGCTTCACCCATTCCGGGTCTGTTGGCACCGTTCGCATTCAATGATCCGCTAGTGCTCGTAAAAGCCATCGCATTCGCCATCGTAGGCGGTATCATCGGGGGATATGTCGGATCTTCAGTTTATCTCTTATTCAAAGAGAAATCTTACGCGATTCTACAGGAAAAGATTTTCAACGGATTACGCAGAAGAAGACCAGAGAGAGCTTTCTTCGGAGTGCGTAGCAGAAAAGAAGGGGCTTTCAATTAGTGTTCAACCACTTTTGGTTCAGATATAGATGGGAGAGGTGTCGGCAAGTCCGGCGCCTTTTCTGCTCTTTGGTCGGTTATTATAACTCAAGAATAGTATAGGTTGAGCAGAAGATGTCTGGGGCATCGGAATATGCTAAAATGGTAAATATAGAAGGAGGGACAGGGATGAATATGAAGAGCAATCAGAGAACTTTGCTGCTTTCCATAGTGGTAGCGCTATTTTCGCAAATTTATATCAGCTTTCTGGTGTCTGATTTTAAGATTTCCATTGCTATCATTCTCATACCGCTCTGCCTCTTTTTATTCAGCAATCTGGACACCATGAGGCTTACGACCTACACGGCTGGATTCGTACTGCTGTTCCGGGTACTGGTCAGTGCCGTATCCGAAGGATTTTCCTACGCGATTCTTGCAAGCCACGTCCCGGAGTTATTTTTCTATACATTCTATGGCGTCATCTTATATGCTTTCTGTCGAGATGAACTCCCCTTCGACCTGAACCGCCTGTTCCTGATTCTGGTGGTCAGTGATTTCTGTGCCAACCTGATCGAGCTGCTGATTCGGATCGGATACCATTTTACTACATTCGAATTTAAAGCCTTGCTGCTACTGCTTTTGGTAGCTGTTCTTCGTTCCAGTTTGGTTTGGTTAATTCTGCAGGGCCTGAAATTTTATCGTCTGCTGATTATCAAGGAGAAGCATGAGGAACGTTATCGCAAGCTCTTGTGGCTGATTTCCCTGCTCAAGACCGAGATGTATTGGATGAAAGGCAATATGCAGGATATTGAGAAAGTGATGGCCAATGCCTATCAGCTGTTTGAGAAGATTTCTTCCGACAAGGACCCTGACAGTTGGCAGGATCTGTCTTTGACCATCGCCAAGGATGTTCATGAGATCAAGAAGGACTATGGCTTGGTTTTCCAGGGGATTGAAGAGATTCTGGAGAATAGGTTACAAACCCAGGAGATGCGTTTCAAAGAGGTTATCCAGATCCTGAAGGAGAGCATGCATAACGAGGAGAAGCATCGGAAGGCCAGGATTGCCTTGAATTTTAGGACAGGTCGGGATTTCCATACTTTGGAACATTATGCTCTGATGTCTATTTTTCGCAACCTGATTATGAACAGCATGGATGCTATGGAGGATAGTGAGGAAGAAGAGCAAATCTACTTTATTCACGAGGAAACCGATGATAGACATATCTTTTCCGTTCAGGATACTGGTTCTGGTATCAAAGAAGAAGACTTGCCTTTCATTTTCTCACCTGGATTCTCTAGCAAGATCGATTATGAGACCGGCAATGTGAACCGGGGATTGGGGCTCAGCCTGGTTAAAGAAATCGTGGAGGACCAGCTGGATGGAACGATTCAGGTCCGGTCTGAAGGTGGCGTGGGAACCACCTTTAAGGTGACTATTCCCAAAGAGAAGATCGAGGTGAACGCATCATGAGGATATTTCTGGTAGAAGACGATATCAATGTCATCAAGTTGCTGGAGCGTATCATACGGGATCGACAATTGGGTGATGTAGTAGGTTATGCTACCGATGGTACGACAGGCTTAAGGGAGCTACAGGCTCTCCAACCGGATCTGGCGCTCGTGGACCTTCTGATGCCCGGCATGGATGGCATAAGCCTGGTCCAGAATCTCAAAGAAAGCCATCCGGATATCCAGTGCATCATGTTGTCCCAGGTGAACACTAAGGACATGATTGCCAAGGCCTATGAGAAGGGCGTGGAATTCTACATCAACAAACCAATCAATGCTATTGAAGTTGAAAGCGTAATAAAAAAGGTGCGGGAGCGTTCAGAAATGAAAGAGACGCTGGATCAGATCAGGAAGGTTTTCGGATCTGGGATGCAGGAGACCAGGACCCTTCCTGTAATCGAGAATCCAGATGAAGCTGATGGTCGGTGCGTCAAAGAGATCATGCACCGAATAGGCATTATTGGGGAAGCGGGAAGTAATGATATCATTTGGTTAGTTCAGCGTTTGATTAACGAAGGTAAGAGCATGGTGGATTATTCGGTGAAAGATTTGTGCGTGCTCATTAGTGAACATCCTAAATCTGCAGAACAACGACTCAGGAGAACGGCGCAGGTTGGCCTGGTCAATTTGGCCAATCTGGGCATAGAGGACTATATGAATGAGGATTTCGTGGAATATTCCAATAGCCTGTACAGTTTTGAGCAGGTAAAAAAAGAGATGGACCATATCCGTGGGAAAAATGACAAGGGTGGTAGTGTTAGCTTGAAGAAATTCTTCGAGGGACTGATTTATTATTGCGAAGAATGAAGAGGATGTTGAAGATTACAGTTCCGACTGATATCAAGGAAAAAAAGAGAGCTGCGCAATTTGCGCAGCTCATGCTATTTCAGGAAATATGTGGTTATTCGGTCAGCATCGAATCTCCGCCATCCACTCTTACATAGTCAGGCGGGAACTCCCCGCTGGCGATATCATAAGAATCCACGACAGTGAGGAACAATGATTTTCCTTTGTAATCATAGTCATGGAACACGCATTCGAGAAGAGCCAGTTGGCTGGGATCCACGACATCATCGTTCTTCAGATTAACCAGGTTCGTAATGGAACCATCTTTCAACAGTACTTTCCCGCTATTTATTACAGAACTGGATAGGCTTAGAACATATACAGTCGAGCCTAGGCTCCTGTCGTAAATGTAGCCGACTTCCTGCTTGACCGTCGCCACGGTACCTTTCTTCAGTTCTACGCCGTTCATGTAGTCGATTTTGAAATAGACCAAGTCTGGGTCATCGGGATACACCATCTCGTAATTGTCTATACTTTCGAAGTCCCCGGGTGAAACATTTTCCCAGGCCACGATTTCGTTGTCATCAAGATAATCGTCATCCAGGTTGATGAAGGGAAGGGCATCCCCGTCCCAAGGTGCTTTCTTAGCTACAGCAGATACCGTTACTTCAGTTTCCGTGAAACCGAGTACCTTGGCAAAGGTATAAGCGACCGTATCTCTGCAGACAACCTTTATTTTTTTGGAATCACCATCGTAAGGTGTGATAACGGTGATGTCGTTTCTGTCAATTCCATTTGCTTCTGCAAAACGGATGGCCGTGTCGATGGCCGTGCTTGCGTTTGGCAGATCCAGTACAGCCG
>DAOUPV010000113.1 GCA_030625965.1 Clostridia bacterium | reverse complement strand
TGCCGCAGCCTGCGCACACCTGACGGACGACCGCCTCGCTTGTCTTTTCCATGATACCTCTCATTCACGTTGCAACGCTCATTATATCACATCATCCACATGTGAAAAAACCACAAGCGTCGATACGCTCGTGGTTTTTTTATTATCTGCTGAGAGTCACTTCTTGAGTTGTTGCGTCATAGTAGATATGGTAACCCAACTGTTCCCCAAGAAAACGGACTGGCAGATAGGTCCTGCCGTTCTGTATCAGGAGCGGTTGAGGAAGTTCTACCTCCATCCCGTCAATCCAGGCCGAAGTTTGACCCGGTATGAAAACCAGTTCACTGTCCTGTCCGTTAACGATCACCTTCCCGTTCTCGAAGCGGACTGAAAGGTTCAAAAGCCCGCAGCTCTCCCGAAGCGGGACCACGAAGGACCCCTGATGCATCCGGCTTTCCGTCGACAACGCTACACCCCTTAGTCCCAGAAATGCTTCCGGCTCATTCAATACGAAGGTCAGCTCACTGGGCAGGTAATACTTGATTTCTTCCCGGATCAGTTCCATAGCGAAGATGAACTGTTCGTCGACAACCTCTTCGCCCACTTCTTCTGGGATATCTTCGATGACATGGTCCGGTACAAGGCCCACACCCTGAATGGGTGTATCCATCGGTCCTTTGTACTCCGATGTAGTCAGTTTGAGCACATCTCCGTTGGGCAGATTGAAGATTGTCTGAATAACACCTTTGCCGTAGGTATTCTCTCCCACCAGAACGGCCCGGTCATTGTCCGTAAGAGCCACGATCACTAATTCGGAAGCTGAGGCTGAATTAGCGTTCCCAAGGATGACCACGGGTACGTCAACACCCGGTGTGGTACTGCGATAATTGTGAATCAGCTGTTCTTGTTTGTAGATCTTGGTCAGGTATGTCTCCTTATCCATGATGGTTGAAGCCATGGAAAGAGCCGCCGACAGGCGTCCGCCAGCATTGTCCCGCACGTCGAGCACGATGCCGCTTAATCCCTGTTCGGATTCGCGCATCTCAATTAGGTGTTTCATGAACCAGGAACCTACATCGGAACCGAAGGTGTTGACCTTGAAGTAGGCCACTCCATCTTCCGAGAGCACGGCTATCTTGCCACTTATATCGATGATGGCCCGGGTCAGCACGAAGACCAACGTCTCCTCTTCCCCGACTCGTTCCATCTCGACAACTACGCTGCTGCCTACTTCTCCCCGGAGGATGGGAATCAGGTCCTTCTGGACCAGATCTCGTACATCCTGCCCGTCCACCGTGACGAAGATATCCCCTATTTTCATACCGGCTAATTCCGCGGGTGTTTCCGGGATTACACCGGTCACGGACACGCCATCTTCGGTTGTAGTCACGGAAACACCCAGCCCCCCGAATGTGCCCTCCACATTGCTGTCGAACGTCTGGTATTCTTCTCGGGTCAGGTATACACTATACTGATCCAACGCCGCCAGGATGTCCTCCAGGTCATCCTCCGCCAGATCCATTTCCTCAAGTGTCAGATAATACTCATTTTGCACGATTGCCCGGATAGCCGCCTCTGTCTCTTGGTCGATTTCCGCGGCGAACACCGGCAAAACGCCGGCGAAGAGCATCAGAGCGCTCAACGCCAGCGCGATATACTTGTTATATTTCTTTATCATTAGATGTCCTTTCTCTTGATGATTTGAATACCGCTGATGAACCAGATTAAGCTCCATGAGATGAGCAGACAGAACAAAGGTATCAACGGGAACAGATAACGAGGTTGACCCTCGAAAACGAAAAATGTTGCTGAAAACATGATCCAAATGAGCCAGATACTCCCCTGACCCAGAAAACCGTCACGACGCCAGAACAGGTTAATCAGCGCCATCAGGAGATAAAATGCCAGCCCGCCCAATAGCAGCTTGTGTGTGAAGTCGCTCAGTTGGTATACCCAGCCGCGGTTTGCAAGCGGCCCGCCGCTAGAGGTATAATCCACGGCAAACTGTACGTCCGCCGCATTCTTGTACACATGGTAGGTCTTGGTGAAGCCCAATCTGGCGAATTTCTCCGGATTGTCCAGAATCCAGCGTTTCCCCTCGGCCCCGGCCAGCTTGTCCACCTTGATTTCATCCCAGAATCCGGTCTCTTCGTCTTTCATGCCGACCAACGGACTGCCAGGTATCAAGAAGGGATCCTGCCAGTGTCCTTCCGCGTAATCATTGTTGTTCAAATACAGGGTAATACCACCGTTGGTGGATATGGGTACCAGTTCATCAAAGACCTGATAGTTCCTCATGGCCCATGGTAAAATGGACGCCATCATCACGAAGGCAATCAGGAATGTCCATCCTATAGAACCACCCAGCGCTGCCATGAAACCAGGGAACTTGCGGCCTTTGGTGGGATTGTTATAGACGCCGATGGCCTTGTTTTTCTCGATTTCTATCTGCCGGCGGTACTTGAGTTCAGCCAGTTGTTCCTCACGATCCTCATGGCGTCGCTGTATCAGGAGCAACAGCAGGGCCAATAGCGGAAAAACCAGCATGAAGGGCTTGATGTATGCCAACACTGCACCACAAAGTCCCAAAATCAGAGGCTTGATCAATTCTTTAGTACGCAGTGAAATGACCAGTAGCGTGAACAACAGGAAGTAGGTGAACACGATTTCTGTCGAGATCACACTGGTATAGACGATCTGTCTGGGAGAAAGTGCCAACAAAGTTGCTGCCAACAGGCCTGTTTCCGTGCGGAAATAACGTTTGCCAAGCAAATAGACCAGAAAAACACAGTCCACACCCAGAAAAACGTTCATCAGCTTGGGCGCCAACAAGTTCTCCCCGAAGACTCTGTAGAGGAGGCTCAGATAAAAGGAAAAACCCACCGGTTCGAAAGCTGTATATTCTCCAAATAGCCGGTAACCCTGACCGCTTGCCAGCGAAAGGGCTCCCATATGGTATTTCAAAAAGTCAAATACGGGTACCGTATCACAATAGAAAACCCAAGCCAGTCTCAGTGCAGTAGCAATAAATAGAATAAGTCCCAAGATGAGATATTCACCCTTAACTGATTTTTCCATAGCTCCTACTTTCTAAGTCTCAGCCGGATACGGAACAGATCGATGAACATACCGATCGAATCGCGTACCGCGCTGACCTTGGATTCCTCCGAATTGATCCAGACTACAGGCACCTCCTGCACCTTGTATCCCAGCTTTTCGGCTAAAAACAACACCTCAACATCAAAACCGAAGCGATTGACCACCGCTTTGGGAAATACATCCTCCGCCGCTTTTCTTGTGAACAGCTTGAAGCCACACTGGGTGTCGCGCATCTTAGTCTGGAACAGAATCCTGACAATCAGGTTGAATATCCTACCCATCAGCATGCGATAAAGAGCCTGGCTGACCTGCACGTCTGAGCCCGCAATGCTCCTGGATCCGATGGTCACATCGATCCGCCCCCCGATATACGAAAGAAGCTTATCCAGTTCCTCGATGGGTGTGGACAGATCGCTGTCCGAGAAGAGCCTATAGCGTCCCTTAGCCCGAAGCATACCGTTTCGGACCGAGAACCCCTTACCCTTATTTTCCGGATTGCGCACCAGCTTGATGCGTTCATCCTTCTTCATCCACTCTTCTACCAGGTCCACAGTCCCGTCCTTACTGCCATCATCAACCACGATAATCTCAGCTGTCCATTCCTTGGTATCCAGATACTCCCCGATGCGCGTTAGCGTCGGACCCAGCCGGTTCTCCTCGTTGTAGGCCGGCAAGATGATGCTCATATATATATCTTTATTCATGTTTGTCGTCCTTTCCTTCTGAGAAGACCATCTTCTCAAATACCAGAAAGCGGCTTAGCACATAGTTGACGATGATAACTACAACGTTCATCAACACCTGGCCCCAGAATTCGTCCACATTCGCCCTCTCAACCAGCAGGACCAATCCCACATAGTTCAGGATAAAAGCGAATACTCTGGCCAAGAAAAATAGTAACATCTCTTTTTTCACATCACCCTGGCTGGCAAACACGTACTTACGGTTGAACGCGAAAGCGAACAGCACCGACAAGGCTATCGCGATGCTGACGGAAATCCTGTAATCCAATCCCGCCATTAGCAGCAGTTTGTAGGCGACCAGATTCACCAAGGTGGTCAGCCCGCCGATAACCAGATAACTGCTATAATGTATCCATCTCTTCATAGGTCACTCTTTCTTATGATTCAAATAATCTTCTAATTCTTCCAGTTCTTCCAGCCCGATGATTGCGGTACCCAGCTTGCCCTTCTTGATTCCGGCTGCCAGGCAGGCCATCTTACTGCTCTTTTCCAGATCTGCGCCCCCGGCCAAAAACGCTCCCAGCACAGCCATGATTGTAGCGCCCGCACCAGTGATGTCCACCAGGTTGTCACACGTGTTCTCATATCTATGCATGCGGTAGTTTGCGTCTAGGAGAAGTACTCCGAACTCCGAACGATCCACCAACACATTTTCCACTTTCAGTAACGATTTCATCTTCTGCATGGCGATTTCCGCCTCCTTGACGCTGAAGATCTTCATCCCCGCCCATTCACCCAGATCGCTCAGATCCGGTTTGATGAGATACGCACCGTAATAAGGCTGGGGATTGCCGTTTCTCACGCTACATATGACCTTCTTGCCTCTTCTCTTACCCAACCGTACCACATAGGAAGCCAACTTGCTGCTCAAAAACCCTTTGCCATAGTCAGCCAGAACAATGAGGTCCACCTCATTCAGTATGGATTCTATGCGCAACAGCAGTTCTTGTTCCTTCTCCGGTTCCATTCGGCCCCGGCTTTCACGGTCCATACGGAAAACTTGCACCTTGTTGCCTGCAATGACCCGAGTCTTGGTGCTGGTCGGTCTTCCCTCTTCACTCACCAGAAGATCCAGGTTGATGCCCTTATCTTGCATGATACCCCGGATTTTCTGCCCCTCGGCATCTTTGCCAATAAGGCTGCAAAGCATGACCTCATTTTTCATGCTTACGATGTTGGCGGCCACGTTGGCCGCTCCACCCAGGTGATACTCTTCGTACTGGTACTCCACGATGGGCAGGGGTGCTTCCTTGCTAACCCGTTCCACCTTACCGTACACATAATGGTCCGCCATGGAATCTCCAACCACCAAAATACATTTCTTGCCTTGAACGTCGTCCATCTGGATGTCCTCCTAAGCTATATA
>DAOUPV010000111.1 GCA_030625965.1 Clostridia bacterium | reverse complement strand
TGCATAAATACGAAGTAGGGTTACTGTCGAACTATTACTGATTCGACGAGAGATTTCAGGAGCCGTGTACGGCAAACGTAAGCACGGTTCTGTGAGAGCAAAGAAAGTTGGGATTGCTCCCAACTTTCTAGCTACTCGATTGTATGTGAAGATTCCTTTGATATACGACTGGATATCTAGTAAGATATAAGTAGGATAAGTCGAACTTATAAGGCATGATGATTGGAAGGCTACCATGAATATTAGAAAGATCAAGACCAAATCATTGAATGAACAGGTAAGGGACTCGCTCTATGAATACATCCGGAGCATGGATCTGAACAAGAACAACCAGTTACCTAGTGAGGATATCCTGGCGGAACAGCTTGGTGTCAGCATCACTACAGTGAGAAATGCCTTGAATACGTTGTCCCAGGAAAACCTGATTTTCAGGAAACAGGGCAAAGGGACCTTCGTCAACAAGGAAGTGCTGGCCATCAAGATCCAACTGAATTCAGCGCCGGAATTCGGGCAGCTGATCGAAGAGAGCGGGTACGACTCCGAGGTGGAAGTGGTTAGCCATAGCATCAAACCTGCAGGGGAAGAACTGGCGGAGAAGCTGGAGATCAGTCCGGAAGATAAGGTAGTGCGGGTGGAGAAGATCTTTTATGCCGACGGAAAACCGGCCATCTACTGTATTGACAGTTATCCGGAAAAGATCCTGTTGGAGCCTCTTACAGACGGCGATTATGAAAAACCGGTCTTTCAGATGTTGCTCGAGAAAGGCAAAAGGAAGGTGCTCCGCGATACGGCAGATGTGTTTACTTCGATTACCAGCGAGGATGAGCACTTGAAAAGAGCCTTCAAAGCGGACCGGCCCAAGGCGTTATTGACGTGTCACAGCGTAAATTACGACCAGGACAATAGGGCCATCCTGCAAGTGCAGGAATACTATGATACGGACCTGATAAAATTCAGTATTCTACGTAAAAAAGATATCCATTATTAACCTGATCGTTAGCCACGGCTGCGCTATATGCGTAGCCGTGTTTTTTTCTGCCCTTTGAAAACACTTGCGCAATTCTTAGCGAAGTGGTATATTGGATATAGAAATAAGTCAGACCTACAAGAACCAATAACTAAGAAAAGAATTAAGAGGTGTTCAAATGCGTACTTATGAAGAGATCAGGACAACGGTGGAAGCCGGACTGGGACGGAGCGAATGTGATCTCAAGCTCACCAATCTGAAATTGGTCAACGTCTTTTCAAACGAAATTTATGACACGGACATCTACATCAAGGGAAAGCGTATTGTATCCATCGATCCCAAGGCGGGACTCGTTGCCAAGGAAACCAAGGATTGCGAGGGCGCCTATGCGCTACCGGGTTTCATAGACAGCCACATGCATTTCGAGACCATGTTGCTTTCCCCGGAGGCGCTGGCCGAAATATTGGTACCGACCGGAACCACAACCATTTGCGCCGACCCCATGGAAATCGCCAATGTAGCCGGCAAAGAGGGTTTGGAGGAGATTCTGAAATCCATCGATGACTTGCCGTTCCGGACTTTCGTGGAAGTTCCCTCCCGGGTGCCGACGGCACCGGGTATGGAGACCACTGGTGGGATTCTCGACCTGGATGGAGTTACAGAACTACTTGATTCACCAGGTTCCATCAGCCTGGGAGAACTGGATCCTTCCAAGATTCTCTTCCTGAAGGATGAATATCTAAGGAAGATAGCTGCGACGCTGAAACGCAGAAAGATTGTCAACGGTCATGCCATCGGCAGGGTCGGACAGGAGCTGAACATTTACGCCAGCTCAGGTATCTCGGACGACCATGAATGCGTGACCTATGAGGAATTGTTGGAGCGGGTCAGGTTGGGTATGAGCGTCTTGGTGCGGGAAGGCAGTACCGAGCGAAACTGTGAGGAACTGATCAGAGGTGTACTGACCGAAGGGCTGGATACCACCCACCTGATGTTTTGTACGGATGACAAGCACGTAAATGATATCCTAAATGAGGGTCATATCAACTACAATGTGAATAAGGCTATCGAGCTGGGCATGGAACCCATGCAGGCTATCCAAATGGCTACTATCAATACGGCCAGGCACTTCAGGATCGAAGATGAAATCGGATCCATCACACCAGGAAGAAAAGCGGATATCTTGTTGACGCATGATATTACCAAGATCAAGCCGCATACCGTAATTTTTGAAGGCGAAGTAGTGACCGAAGAGGGTGCCATGATCAGCGAAATCCCTTCACGGGACTATCCGGAATGGATCCGCAACACCGTAATCTTGAAATCAAAGGTCACCGCAGAATCGTTCCTGGTGAAAACGGAGCAGACTGATAAAACCAGTGTCAATGTTATCGGCATCACTGGAGACCAGATCATCAACGATTGGCTTACAGATGAATTGCAGGTGAAAGACGGAAGTGTGATAAGCGATCCGGACAGAGATATCCTCAAACTGGCTGTGGTCGAGAGATATGGCAAAAACGGAAACATCGGTGTAGGATTTGTACAGGGCTTCGGATTGAAGCGCGGAGCACTAGCAGCATCTGTGTCCCACGACCACCACAACATTGTAACGGTGGGGACCAACGACTCTGACATGGCTCTGGCTGCGAACACAGTAGCTGACATTCAGGGTGGGTTGGCTGTAGTCTTGGATGGCGAGGTGTTGGCCAAGATGGCACTCCGAATAGGCGGTCTGATGAGCGACCTGCCGGCGAAGAAGGTCATTCAAGAAATTGAGCAGGTCAATCTGGCTGTACGGGAATTGGGCAGTGATCTGCCGGCACCATTCATGACATTAGAGTTCATATCCCTGCCGACAGTTCCTGAACTGGGACTGACGGACATGGGTTTGATAGATGTACTGGCACATAAGATCATCACGACAACAAGGGAGTAATAAGAGAGAAACCGTAACCATGTATTGAAAAAACAAAAATATCAGGGGGTTTATTATGATCAAGAAAATGTTGGCGGTATTGTTAATCCTAGGACTTATGCTTAGCTCGTTTGGTTGCAGCAACTCCGAACCGGCAGCCAATGGTTCAGAGACCGAAGGTGGTTCCGAACCTGCAGAAGAGATATCGAAAGTAGCTTTGGTGCTGGTTGGACCGATCAATGACGGTGGTTGGAACGCATTGGCCTACAACGGCTTGGTGCGGATCGGCGAGAACTATGACAATGTAGAAACCAGCTATGCGGAAAACGTACCTTACTCCGACTATGAAGATGTATACCGGATGTATGCCGAGCAAGGCTTCGATCTGGTCATCGGACACGGATTCGAGTTCAGTGATGTCAGTGCTAAAGTATCGGCGGAATATCCGGACACTAACTTCGTAGTAGTGAACGGCGCCAACGTGGGGGAAAACCTGGCTTCTGTTTCCATCGATAACGGCCAAGTCGGTTTCATGGCAGGCGCTTTGGCAGCCATGCTTTCTGAAAGCGGTAAGGTAGGCTCCATCGGTGGTTTGGAAATTCCTCCTATCGTACAGATGGTCAAGGCGTTTGTAGCCGGTGCTGAATACATCAACCCGGATATCGAAGTGGTCACAGCCATGACTGGCTCCTTTGAAGCGGTTGCCGAGTGCAAGGAAATCGCAGTGGCCATGGTGGCTGACGGCGCAGATGTACTCATGGCGGATGCCGACCAGTCCAATCTGGGTGCCATCGAGGCGGCCGACGAAGGCGACGTGTACTATGTGGGCGTGAACGCGGACCTGAGCGCAGCGGCTCCTGACACGGTAGTGACGACTGCTCTAGTAGATGGCGGTGTGATGTTCACCTACATCTATGACAAATTCCTGGATGGTACGCTGGAAGGCGATTACTACAACATCGGCCTAAAAGAAGGCGCAGCAGCATTGGCCCCTTGGGGTGCATTTGAAGACAAGATTTCCGATGAGATCAAAGCGGATTTGGCAGCTTTGATGGATGAACTGGAAAACCATAGTTTTGACTACCAGTCTCTGGTGGACGACGTAAACCTGTAGAGTCACGCAAGAGTGAGGAGTCAATCCTCACTCTTTTTTAATTGCAGGAAGGTGATAGCATGCATAAGGAAACAAATGAGCAGGAAAAAGAATTTCGTTGCATCGGGAGCTCACAACCCAGATTGGATGCCCGTGACAAGGTGAGGGGGAGAGCAAGGTTCACTGCGGATATGGCAGACCGCGAGATGCTCCAAGGTGCCATAGTGCGCAGCAACATCGCCCACGGCTTGGTGAAGAAACTGGATGTATCCCAGGCCTGGATTCCTGGAGTAGAGTTGATTCTGACGCCTGAAGATGTGACCCAGAAGAAATTTGCCACCTCGGGCCATCCCTACGCCTTGGATGGGCATGGTGAGATTCTGGATAAGAACATACTGTCCAGGAGGGTACGCTTCTATGGGGAGGAGATTGCCTTGGTAGTAGCCAAGGATCTGTTCACCGCCAGACTGGCAGCGTCCAGGGTCGAGGTGGAGTACGAAACCTGGCCGGTCTATCTGGAGCCGGAGGAATCGACGGCCAAAGGAGCGGTAGAGATTCAGGAAGGTACGTACAACCTGCTGGGGGAGAGTTCGTACAACTGGACTGAGGACGATTCGAAGACAATTGATTCGCCATATAGTTTGGAGCAGGAGTTCTGTATAAATCCGGTGCAACATTGCCATATTGAGAATCAGATCTGCTATGCCTACCAGGGGGATGGGGGTCAGATGGTGGTGGTGACCCCGAACCAGGCACCGCATACCGCAGCCAGAATTCTGGCGGATCTGTTCGAGATGCCCATAAACCAGGTAAGGATCATAAAACCAAATGTGGGTGGGGGATTCGGTAACAAGCAGGAAATCGTAATCGAGCCGTTGGCTATGGCCGCCAGCATGGCTTTGAACGGCCAGGCGGTGATGCTGGACCTGAGCCGGGAAGAGGCCATGATAGGCACTAGGATCAGGCATCCGATGAAGATACGGCTGAGAACCGGATTTGACGCGCAGGGATCGATCGGATCCAGGGAGTTGGATCTAACCTCCAACAACGGTTCCTATGCCTCCCACGGGGAGGCGGTTGCCTACAACGCCCGGGACAGCTTCATAGCCTCCTACATCTATTCGCCCGAGGTCAAGGCGGATATCAGGACGGTTTACACCAACCTGCCGGCGGCCGGTGCCATGCGGGGTTACGGCATACCGCAGATCAATTTCGCCATCGAGTCGCATCTGGATAGCATCGCACTTCAGTTGTCCATGGATCCAGTGGAACTGAGAAGGAAAAACATGATCCAGGAGGGTTTCGTGGACCTAACCAAGGCAGGTATGACGATTCAAAGCTTCGGCTTGCCGGAATGCATAGATAGGGCCAAGGAA
>DAOUPV010000105.1 GCA_030625965.1 Clostridia bacterium | reverse complement strand
TGTCCGGCATGGGCGGCATGAGTGGTATGTCCGGCATGGGCGGAATGTCCGGCATGGGCGGCATGAGTGGTATGTCCGGTATGGGCGGAATGTCCGGTATGGGCGGCATGAGTGGTATGTCCGGTATGGGTGGCATGAGTGGTATGTCCGGTATGGGCGGCATGTCTGGTATGTCCGGCTACTTCAAAATCACCCCCCAGGGCCAGATCTTCTTCTACCCGGCTAGTGGCATGTCTGGAATGGGAGGAATGAGCGGCATGGGCGGTATGTCCGGCATGTCTGGAATGGGTGGCATGGGCGGTATGTCTGGCATGTCTGGAATGGGTGGCATGGGCGGTATGTCTGGAATGTCAGGCTGGCGCTAGCCGTTGACCTGATCCAGGGATATATCACAAGGATGTGAGGGCGCAGGGAAGCGCCCTTTACCTCTACAGAATCACTCCCACATCAAGATAAAAAGCGATTTGGATCGCTCGGGCGAGGGTTAAACCATGAAGCCGGATGTACGAATCACATTAACCACCCTGCTTTTATTATGGCTGGTGACAGCCAATAGCGGGGTAATGGCAGCTGATAACATGAAAGGGGATTACGAGCGTGCGCGCTGGGACCCGATCCATTTCAAGCCAGCCATTGACAAAGCAACCGATAAACAGTGTCTGAGCTGCCATCAGGAAATCCTGGATAGGAAAGTACTTGAACAGTCACCCGCCGGGGTAAGATCTACTGAGGTGTTGGCCTGGTATCAGACTCTCAGTACCTACACGGGTGAGCAGGAGACCTTCCATCGTCGTCATCTGAACACACCCCTGGCAAAGCAGTTGATGGACATGAAGTGCAACACATGCCATCAGGGCCACGATCCCCGGCAAGAAGCGATAATACCTCCAAATCACGCGAACACAGATTTCACTCTACGCAAGCTAGTCAATCCAGAGATCTGCCTGATGTGTCATGGCGCGAATCCCTACAAGTTGATGGGACTGCCGAAACCCTGGACGGAGTCCCGGGCTATGTTTCAGGAAAACTGTCTACTTTGTCATGCAAATATCCGCAGCAACCGGCACCAGGTTAATTTCTTGAAGGCGGATGCGATTGAGGAAGCGGGGAAGAAGGATTCCGATGTCTGTTATGGATGCCACGGCGGACGTCAGTGGTACCGCATCCCATATCCCTATCCACGTCATGCCTGGAAAGGAATGGCAAAGGAGACCCCCGATTGGGCAAAAGATCGGCCAACCGAATCACAGACTCGGTTTAGGCTGAAACAAAAACAAGTTGCGAAGTAGCGGTTCTGGCGAACGGAGAAACATAGATGAGCATGAAGAAACAGTACGATGATTTATTAAAGCGCCTGAACATGTCCCGGCGTTCTTTCCTGAAGACAACGGCTGTGGGAAGTGCTGCGCTGGCAGCAGGAGGTCTGGTTGAATTAAAAACTGCTAAGGATGCGAAGGCATTCGCCTACGAACCCTACCCGAAAGATAACGAACTACAGACGGTAGTGACCAGTTGTGCTCATAATTGCGGTTCACGGCATATGCTGGTGGCGCACAAATGGAAGGACGTCATCGTGCGTCTTTCCTCCGACGATGGTCGTTACCAGCGGGGCGGACATTTTGGCAAGGACACCAACGAAGAGCCGCAACTCCGTGCTTGTCTACGAGGCCGTTCCTACCGCCAGCGTATCTATTCTGCAGAACGTCTGCTCTATCCCATGATGCGGGTGGGTGAACGTGGAGAGGGTAAGTTCAAGAGGGTCTCCTGGGATGAGGCCCTGAGCTTTGTGGCCAATAAAATGGTCTATCTCAAAGACACGTATGGTCCGACTGCGCTGCTGGATCAGAGTTATGCCGGAGCCTCCTTTGGCGTACTGCACAAGTCTGATCAGATCGAGGGTTTGCTGAGTCGCTTCCTTGGTATGTTCGGCAGCCGTACTAGTTCCTGGTCGGTGCCCTCCTACCAGGGCACGACCTTCAGTTCACGTATGACCTTCGGCACCATTGAGGATGGCAACGAGGATGATACATTCGCCAGTTCCAAACTGATGATTATGTGGGGCTGGAACCCAGCCTATACCTTCCACGGTGGCAACACCGTCATGTATATGCGCATGGCCAAGCAGCGCGGCTGCAAGTTTGTGCTGGTGGACCCTCAGTATACCGACTCTGCCGCAGTCTATGACGCCTGGTGGATTCCGATCAAACCCAATACCGATGCGGCAATGATGGCGGGAATGGCCCACTATATCTTTACCAATAATCTACAGGATCAGGCATTCATCGATAAATTCTGCCAGGGTATGGATGCGGGCACTATGCCGCAATGGGTTAAAGACAAGGAGAACTTCAAGGACTACATTCTGGGCAAATATGACAATGAGCCCAAGACCCCGGAATGGGCGGAGAAGATCTGCGGCGTATCCGCCAAAGATATAAAGAAACTGGCCGATATGTATGCCAGAACGAAGCCTGCTGCACTTAAGGCGTCCTGGGCGCCTGGGCGTAATGCGTATGGTGAGCAGTACAATCGCATGGCGGCGGCATTGCAGGCGATGACCGGCAACATCGGTATTCTTGGCGGCTGTGCTGAAGGCGTGGGCAAGGCCTGGCATGCAGAGGCGGTGGCCTATCCTTATGACCAGTATTCCAACATCTGGTTCCAGGCGATCAAGTCTGATCGCTGGGCACACTGTGTACTTAACTACCCGAATGTGAAGCGTGAGGAAATTGGCCTCTGGCAACGTGAGGATAAGACAGATGGCCAGATACCCAATATTAAAGGCATCTTCTGGCAGGGCTCCGACTGGTTCAATCAGCTTACTAATATTAATAAAGAGATTGAGGCGATGAAAAAAATGGAGCTGGTGGTTTGTATGGATTCTACCATCACCCCCTCCGGTCTTTATGCCGATATACTGCTGCCCATAGCCACACACTTCGAGCGGCATGATGCAGCATTGCCCTGGTACAAAGGGCACTACTACATTCACAGGCCAAAGGTGATCGAGCCAATGGGTGAGTCGAAGACTGATCTCCAGGTCTTCACGGAACTGGCCTATCGTATCGGTGGTGATGTCTTCGGTAAGGCCTATAACCCCAAAGCCAACCGTGACTACTTCAATGTTAACGATAATGTGGATGAGGCCTATCTGCGTGAGTGGTGGGAAACCAAGGTGATGGCTCACCAGCATGTCAATATGTCATGGGATGAGTTCAAACAGCGAGGCGTCTATAAATTTACATTGGATCAGCCCCTTGTAGCTTTCCGTGATCAGATCGAGAATGGCGCACGTTTCCAGACCCCCTCGGGCAAGATCGAGATCCTCGCCACCCAACTGGCTCAGATCACCGACTGGAAGAAGACCATGTATGGTTACGAGATCCCCTACATCCCCAAATGGATTGAGCCCTGGGAGTATTTGAGCAGTAACAGTAAAAAAATAAAGAAGTATCCGTTTCATCTGATCTCGCCTCATCCACGCCACCGCACCCATTCGATCTACAATAACTGCAGCTGGTTGCGCGAAACCTATGAGCAGGAGGTGACGATAAACGCCTCCGATGCAAAAAAAATGGGTATCAGGACCGGTGATACGGTAGAAGTCTGGAATGATCGCGGCAAGTGTGTCGTACCGGCCTATGTGACCGAGCGCTGCATGCCAGGTGTTGCCGTACTGCATGAAGGTGCCTGGATCGATCTGGATGAGAACGGTATTGATCGTGCCGGCAACCCAGACATGTTGACACTGGACGAGCCGAGTCCGGCTGGGGCTTTCGCCTACAACACGGTACTTTGCAATATCAAGAAGACTGATCTGGAACATCGCCCAGGCTGGGACAAACTGGCGACATCGCGTGCCCATGTTTTCCGTCGTGATCTTTAATCTTGGAGGATAGAAAAATGTCAGCAACTAAAGACAAGGCCAGGACTAAAGACAAGGCCAAAATAAGAGAAGCCGTTAAGCGCCGCAAACGTGAAACCTATACGCCGGTAAAGCCGGACCTGCAGCTTGGATTCGTACACAATAATGTAGATTGCATTGGTTGCCGCGCCTGTGAAATTGCCTGTAAAGACAAGAACGGTTTATCTGCGGGTCCGCGCTTCAGGCGAGTGCAGTATGTCGAAGGCGGAAGCTACCCGGATGTGTTTGCCTATAAGGTCAATATGTCCTGCAACCATTGCAGTGAGCCGGGCTGTCTGCCGGCCTGTCCTACCGGTGCCATCTTCAAACGGAAGATGGATGGAATTGTCGATATCGACTCCACGCTCTGCATTGGTTGTCGCCGATGTGAGGCTGCCTGTCCTTTTGGTGCGCCCCAGTTCGACCCCATCGACAACATCGTGAAGAAGTGCAATATGTGTGTCGACGAGATCGAAGCCGGACGCAAGCCTTACTGTGTTATGGCCTGCATGATGCGGGTGCTGGATATCGGTCCGGTGGAGAAAATCTGGAATGGTGAACTGGAAACTGTGGCCATCGGACCCAACGACGTAGTCTCCCGCCAGGTGCAAAACATGGCAAATATCGAACTGACGAAACCTTCCATCGGATTTGTAGCACACAGTAAAGGGAGGGTGAAGTAATGGGTGAGCAATTACATAAGGCTAAAAGCAGGATTCCAGCTAAGGCACTGAAGGTGTTCTGCCAGGTAGTGGCCGATGACCTGGCAATGCTGGCGTCGCTGCATGATAAGGAACCGGATGAAGTATTCCTGCAGGCCTTGCGTGAAGATGGTTTTCCGGATGGATTGGGATTGAAGTTGATCGGAGAGAATGGATTACTGGCAGTGGATTTGATGAAACAAGGCCTGGCCACACTACCAGATCCAATCGATGAAGCTACCCTTGATGAACTGGCAGCGGACTATGCCGACATCTATTTGAACTACGGTATTCAGGCTTCACCGGAGGAGTCTGTCTGGATAGATGAGGAAAATCTCATATGTCAGGACACCATGTTTCAGGTTCGGTCATGGTACGAAAGCCATGGTCTGGCCGCTCCGGATTGGCGCATGCGTCCAGATGACCACCTGGTTCTGGAGCTCCAGTTTCTTTCCCATCTGTTTGACAATGAACCGACGGAGGATTCGCTCAGGGAAGCCGCACAATTCATGGATGAACACCTGCTTCGCTGGCTGGCCAATTTTGGCAACCGGGTAGGGCAACGATGTGCTACGTCCTATTTTGCCGGGATCGCAACCTTGACCAGCGTCTATTGCGATGAGTTGCGGGACCTGCTGGCTAATATTCTTAATGAGCCTCGGCCAGGCCAGGAAGAGATCGACGAACGGATGGCGCCAGGCAGGGAGCGGGAAGAAGTAGCAGTTAGTTTTGTGCCAGGAATAGGGCCGGCTGTGTAGCATTAAACACTTTTTACATCTCATACCCACTAATTCGAAACGATGTTCTTATAACAAGGAGTAAACTAGCATGAAAAAAGGTCGTAATTTTGTATTTGCCGCTTCCACAGCTATTTTCCTGATCTCGCTGGCGCCGAATGCTCTGGCAGGAGATGCAGCGAAAGGAAAGCAAATCTATGATGGTAAAGGTGCCTGTGGCACATGCCATGGTGCTACCGGCAAAGGTGATAGTCCAGCGGCAGCTGCCATGAATCCCAAACCCCGTAGTTTTGCAGATGGACAGTTTATGTATGACACAGATGGTGACGGTAAAACTGGAACCGATAGTGATTTGCTGAATATTCTGAAGAATGGTACGGCCAAATATGGCGGCAGCCCCACGATGCCGGGCCGCGCAGACATCCCGGATGGCGAGCTAGCAGATATTGTTGCCTATATTCTGTCACTTAAAAACTGAACAGGGGGCAGGGAGGTCTCTACTTATCCAAACAGATCTTCCACGAGATGATATCCCAGTTGCAAGATCTCATCGAGCGTGTCAGGCACGAGACCAGGCTGCCTGACATAGTTGGTGAACGTTGT
>DAOUPV010000050.1 GCA_030625965.1 Clostridia bacterium | reverse complement strand
CGGCGGGGCTGGTTGACCTTTGTACTTGTGCGGATTCTTATTATAATCCTCCAGGGCTTTGAAGAATGATTTCCAGTCTTTCTCAAGGACCTTAAGCAGCTGCTGGTAGGTATGGGAATGCATGTATTCCTTGTGCCAGTTAGTTCTGAAGAAATCATTCATCTTCCGATAAGACAAGAATCCGTTCTCTTGGCATTCGTAGTTGGCGATATTGTAGAGCTTGGTTGTGTGGTATGACAGTTCTTCAATGATTGCTAATTGCTTAGAACTGAGGTCCATATACAATTTGAACGATAGCTTCACTGTTTCACCTCCCTTCGTGCAGAACGTTTGTTCTTATTATACCACACCTTGACACTTTTAGAAGGCTTTTGCTGATGTTAATATCATTCATCTCACCACCTATAGAGGTGGGAGTCTTCTGATACATTTTGATAAAAAGTCCGTGCTCACATCGAGGATCCTGCTGAGCATCAGTACTCTTTCCATATCAGGTGATGACTCACCCAATTCCCATTTCGATACGGACTGTCTTGAAACCTCCATCCGTGATGCCAGCTGTTCCTGTGACATCCCTTTCGATTTATGTAATGTCTGTAGTTTTTCTCCAAAAGTCATTTGAATACCTCCCGCTTAGTTGTCATAATCTTAGTCATTTTCCCGGTTGCGTTCTACCAAACAAACCTTGAATTTCCGCAACTGTCAGTTGCATAGCATTGGAGAATGTCAAGCCACACACCTCTGGAGGTTTGGTTCATTTCCTCATATCGTTTCAATCCATTCAGATTAGTCTCTTCAGCACGCCATATAGCTCAATCAGCACTTTGGCATCCCACTGCCCATAGATCTCCAAATCGCTTATAATGCCCTGGCGTTTCTCCTCGTCTGTTTCCTCCCGGTATCTCTCATAGAGATCCTGGGCCATCTTGCCGTTCTTCACGGATGCAGATTCGTAGCTGCCCGGTAGAAAAGCTCCGGCCACGCTCTTCAGGGTAGTGCTGCCCCGCTGGTCCGGATGGTAGACCAGAAATGAAGAGAAAAGTGGTAGAAGATCCACCAAACGATGTTGCAATGATTTTAGAAAGGCCTTATGCTCCGGATAGCGCATCTCTAACTCCCGCAACCTGGCCCTCTCGAAGCTCTGGTTGTAGACTAGAATTGAACCTTCCGGTGGCATCAGCCGCAGGAGCGCACTCATGATCCCGTCCCTGGGATCCGCCTCACCTTGGTAGATGTAACTCACGGCCCTCGCAGAACCAGATTCCTCGTAGGCCACCGAGCTCTGGCAGACGATTGGCAGGTGCACCCCATCTCCCTCAAATAGAGGGATCATGGGTGAGAAAGCCTCAAAATCCAAGGCACTGACCGGTCCCACGATCTCAGCCAGTTTCTTTTCTATGGCTTTCTTCTCCAAATATGGTTGTTTCTGAATCAGGGCACGTTTCTGAATCCTGCCTTTGGTGCTGAGCATATGATTCGGCACCTCCCGGATCCTTCTGTAACCGGCCCGGTCCATTTTTACTAGTTTGGCCGGGGATATGGCATGTAGCGTAGCCGGATGATCAGGCGCGAAGTGGTAGCAATCCGATTGCAGGGAACAAGCGATATCCTTGTCCTCGTATGACGCAAGCGCCAGTCCCGGTTCCGGTCCCACCAGGATGCGATTCATGCGTTCCAGCTGGTCTGCAATCAGGGTCACAAATTCGGCCACTTCCTCGCTCACGTCAGCCAGGATCAGCAGCTCGTGCGGATTGATCCGCCCATGCTTCCGGTAATGCTTGTTGAAATACAATACGTAGGATCTCTCGAGCTTAAGTCCCAGGCGCTCCATCACATACTGCTGGTAGGCCAGTTCCCAGAAAACATGCTTCTTCACGCGTTTACTCTCAAGCAAGCAGATACTGCTGCGCTTGTTCTTGGTCTGGGACAGGCAGACATCCAGATGGACCACATGGTCCTTCCAGCGGTATACACCTCGTCTGAAGGAACCTTCTCCTTTGAAGCTGTCTGTTGACAAGGTCATCCAGTCCTCTACAGCATCCCGGTCCAATCGCTCCATTCCGCTAAAATATTCATCCAGCAAATGCTCAATTCCTGGGGAATGAAAGCCTTCCGGAACCAACCTGGTCCCGGCTTCCCGGTAGAAACAGCGGGGACAGTACATTCCCTTGCTGAACAATTTTTCGTCAATCATATCATCACTTCCCAACCAGTGCCTCATACAGCGTTTCAACCGGGGTGCCCTTCTGCCCCTGACTGTCGACCATATTTAGCAAATATTTCCCTTCATTACGCGAAAGAAAATAAGTCGCCGTTTTCTCCCGTTGCAGCTGGGCATGCAGCTCGCTATCCACCGATGTGTCTCTGGCAAATACCAGCACCCCTTGAACCCGCATCCCTTGCAACCCCTTCGTGTCCAACAGCTGTCGCGCGGTACCCACCCTGGCTTGCAGCTGTTCTATCGGATCCCCGATCTGTTTTCTATGGTTGCCACTCCGTCCCTTCTTGCTGACGGACCAGCTGCCGTTCTTTCTTTCAATGGTTCCCTTGTAATGCTTCACCTCAACCAGGCTGACGCATCCCGGCGCGCAGATCAACGCATCCACTTCATAGCGTTTCCCTTGGCCGATCAGGGCATTGGGCACCACAAGGCAATCCTTATCTAAACGCCTCAATATGCGCAGCACCTGCTTCTCCCCGCGAATACCTTGGCGGTAGATGCCTATATCTTTTCCAGTAGAGCAGGCTACACTGAATGAGACCGCGGACAGTAGCAGTAACAACAACTGCCACCATGCAAATCCTCTGATAGACAGGATGAAGAATAGCAGAAACAAGGCAACAAAAAAGAAATAGGCGATGTGAGCCTTGCGGAGCACTCCTGCATACTCCCGGCTGAGCCTACTTCTCCTAACAATCCACTTAGCCATCAGAATTCAAGAATCCTTCTCAGATCACCTACTTCTTCCACCAGGTAGTCGGGATTCTCCTCACCCAACCGTTCACGGGAATTGAACCCCCAGGTCACCGCGGCCACATCGATGCCCGCCTTTTTAGCGGCATGGATGTCCCGGGCCTCGTCCCCCACATAGAGGACTTCACCCTTATTCAGCTTGAACTGGCTGATTACCTTCTTGAAGTGCTTCGATTTTCCAAAAAGGGAACTGGTTCGTATGAAGTTGAAGATTCTGATATTATGCAAAGCCAGGAAGGCTTCCACATTGTCCGTAGAATTGGATGTAATGATACCTGCCGTAATCGATGCGTCTCCCAGGGCAATAAAAAATCCCGCCAATTCATCGCGGCACAATTTAGCCCGAGAAACCTCCTGCCGTAAAATGGCATGGGCTTCTCTGATAATGAAGGGCAGTCGAAAACGGGAAACCCCCATGTAAGCTATGGCTTCCTTAGCCGTCATATGCTTAATGAGCGGTATCTCGTTCTTGGTCAGTTTCCTGAAATTATATTTTTCCGCCAAATTAACAGCCACCTGGAGCGCCAGATCTTCTGTGTCTCCTATGGTACCGTCAAAGTCGAATATTACGCATTTGTACATCGCACACCTCTTTACCCATTATACCAAATGAGCACGGGAAATATAGGACAAAAACCGTCTTAGTCCAATCTTAATATCCGCATGCCCGTTTGAGCTGTCTGCAGCGTCAGAGAAGCCGGTCAACAGGTCAATCCTCGCACGACCAAACGTCCCTGCATCCATCTTCACCCCATCTGGATAATCCATCAAAGCAATCAAGTGTGACTGAACTTTCTTCCCTGATGTTCAGTCCTATTTATGCATTATTCCGTATGGATGTCGGACATCTTATACATTTTGCCAAACATCATAGGCTTATTCGGTGTTTGTTGTGAATATTTAAAAACCCTATTGCATATTTATGCACCCACTCGTATACTTATAATCAAGAAAAGAACAGCCGGCCTTTTAACCGGCCAACAAGATCCAAGACGATAATCTGTCCCGACTGTTCCAAAACTCCGGTACAACCGGACGATGCATGTGCTAAGCAAGTCGACCAGGCAGAGAAAATAATTTAATTCTGGGAGGAAGTAAAATGAAAAACTTCAAAGTACGTGGAAAGAAGATTGGTGATGGCGCATGGGTATCCGGAACAGGAACTGTTCTGACGGGAGAAAACTTGGCTCATGTACACGTCCCAACCACTGACGGTGAGCAAGGCGAATGGTTGCAGGTAGACGCCGCGACCGTCGGGCTCTACACTGAGCTGGAGGACAAAAAGACCAATGAGGTCTATGAAAGCGATATTGTCTCATTCTGCCCTCTGAATTACTGCGAGGGTTATCAGCTGAAAGTAGGCGTCGTCAAGTACGGCCCGGGTAAGATCTACTTCGAGACACCGGCCGGCGAGACCTATTTCTACGAAAACGTAAAAGAAAACAAGAAAATCAAGGACCTGGAAGTAATCGGGAATATCTACGACAATCCGGAGCTATTGGAACAGGCCTCCAATTAGGCATATACATTCCTTGAAAACAGAAAACTCACTCCGTTACGGAGTGAGTTTTTAATCTTACATGTTATTATATAAAAGCTGTCGAGTAGTATCGCTCTCGTTACTTACGGACCATGGACATCTCCATGATTTCTGGATTGAAGTAGCTGTATGAACAGCAGATCAGTTCGTCATACTTGTTATAGTGCACCTCATTCCACATCTGTATCGGTAGATCACCAGGTAGTTTCATATGGGGTACAGCCATCTCGGGCACCAACCCCACCTCCAACTTGATAACGGCATGGTTGAAAGACTGTATGTACTCCTCCCAGTATGAGGAGATGAATTCCTTGTCCGATTGGGTAGCCTCCGGTAGGTCAGACGGGACCATGAAGACCGAAAAGACTGCAGGAGTATCATCCGCATAATAGAGATTGCCGATTAGGCGGTACTTATCCTCTGGCAGCAGTTCAGGAAAGAATTTCTCCCCCAACCTTACCAGTCGGCTATCCGCTTTTCCCTTGATGGCAAAGGTCTCGAAGCTGACTTCGTAGCCTCTTTCCTCTATAAGATCCGTGAAATCTTTGGTCAAATCGATACGCATCTTAATATTCTTGGTACTCGTGTTCAGAAAATTCCCTTTGCCCTTCATCTTAGTAATGGACCCAGTCATTTCCATTTCCCGCAAAATCTCTCTGACCGTACCCAGACTCATTTCTAAAATCTTGGCCAAATCGCTTTCATTGGGCAGTTTGCGTCCGGGAAAGGTCTTGCCATTGATGAAATTAAGAAATTTCCTTCTCTTGATCTTATAACTGCTCTGAAATATCTTTCTCGGCTGAACCATCTTAATCTCCTATCCCGCTTGTACAAAATCCAGGTTAAGTTCACTTCACAAAAACCAAAATACCTGAAAACGCTCCATACATAATACCACAAATGCCAAGGTAGGAAAACACCTCACTCTCCCGCCATCAGGAGAGTGCGATGAATCTTTTATAAGCTATAGGGTCTGGTAAAGGATATCTTAAGCTTGTCTTCTCTCAGCTCCCCCGCAGAGAAGGCATTGCCAGTACGCACGTTGTTGAATTCATAGTACGCTACCGTGTGGATATCCTTGTCCACGATATAGAAGTCCCGTTTACCTTCCTCGTAGATGTCAAGAAAGTCTTCCCCAAAACGTTTGGATGCGTTGAACGGCAATTGCTCCAGCACTTCCTCGATTTCCGAATCCTCACAGTCCACCGTATAACGTACTGTGACGCCGTACAGCAACGCTGTATTGGTACGGTCCATAGCAATTAGCTCACTGGAGCTGACCGGCGCAATAGGACAGGTGCCCATACCAGAAATGATGTTCTTAAGATCAAATCCTTTGCGGCAGATGCGCCAGGTTGACGCTTCCACAGTCCTTGAACAGATCTGAATGGATCCGGTCAAGCTGCCGGTACGTGCCGCCAGAATATAGATGTTCTCGGTAGGTAGGTTGCATTCCTTAGCAATCTGCTCTGCCACCGCTTCGTCTGGAAGAACAGTGGTCTGCGCTCCAAAAACTGCTTCGTGGTGGATATCCGTATAGTCCCAGTAGGATGAGAAGATATCATTCTTGGCGATGGCGCGGGCCGGACCTGAACCGATGGATACGATGTTGGTCTCAGGATCAATGGTGTCCATCTTCCATCCAGAGAACTGGGACACCAGGGTGGCTTCCTGCGGTCTGTCGATATATACATCGATGCTCGGTAATTCGATATCACCCAGCTTAAACTCACCAAACTGAACTACACCCATACCGCCAATGGTCGCTTCAACGAAAAGTTTGCCAGCTTGGTAGCCACCAGGTACGTTGACCCCCATGTCAATCACGGTAGCTCCGTTTTCCAAGGTGTGCACCTTGCAGTTGAGCATTTCCGCACGCGGAATTATCTGCTCTTTTACGATTCTTACTGCTTCTTGATTTACACTAAACATCTTCTACTCCTCCATGTAATCTAATCTATGCATATTTCCGTGCTTTTTAACTCAATTCCTGTTGTTTCCACTCACTTAACCCAGTGCTTCAAAAGTGTATCCCCGCTGTAACAGAACAGGGATGGCCAACCGAAGCGCCTCTGGCCCGTATTCAATGCGGTCATGCATTACCGGAATCACACCGTCACTTGCACAGGCAATCAGTCGCTCGCTCAAATCCTCGACGTCCTTCGCCTCCCAGTCTCTGATGCTGGTATTCCAAAGGACCATCCGGTTACCCAGATCCTCCAGATTTTTCAGTGCCTCTTTGCCGATTTTGCCCCATGGCGGTCTGATCAAGTTGGTTCTTACCCCTGCAATTCTGTAAATCTTCTCCTCACAAAGGATGAATTCTGCCCGGACTTCCTCCCAGGACATGTCCTCCATCACTTCATGGCTGAACGAATGGTTGCCCAACGTATGCCCTTCTTCAACAATCCTTTTCAGTATCTTCTCATTGCCTTCAATCCGGTGCCCTTCCACGAAGAAAGTCGCTTTGATGTCATATTCCTTCAAAGCATCTAGGATGTTCCTGGTATTCTCACACGGTGCACCGTCAAATGTTAAAAAATATCTCATGACTACTCCCTGTCGTATCTTGCCCCCAAGGCAGCCGGAGCATTTCCTCCACCCACACTGAGTACCAATGCTACAATCGTAATAATATACGGAACCATCAGGGCAGCCTGATAAGGAATATCGATGCCTACGATCTGAACGATATCGGATAGGGCAGTCGCTGCACCGAAGACCAGACAGCCGATCAGTACGCCTTTCGATGAATAACGTCCCAGTATGATGGCTGTAAAGGCGATCCACCCCCGCCCATTTACCATGTTCTCAAGGAACACTCTTGCCATGGTCAATGTCATGACGCCGCCACCGAGAGCCGCCAGCATGCTACCTACCACGATAGCCAATGTTCTGTTCTTGATGACATCCACACCTACCGCTGCGGCTGCGTACGGATTCTCTCCGACTGCTTTCAGATTAAGACCGATTGTCGTCTTATTGAAGAAACGTGCTGTGAAGATGACCAAAACGACCAACAAGTAGACCAATATGTTCTGTTCGAATAAGACACCAATCAGTGGGATATCCTCAAGCAGCGGTATATGGATTGAACCAAGCAGATCGTCTACCATGGTCTCCGCGCCGGATGAGCCGATGATCCTGAAGAAATACCCTGTCAATCCCAGATAGAAGATGTTGATTCCGATACCCATAACCAATTGGCTGGCTTTGTATTTCAGGATACTGATGCTAAGGATCAGTCCTGTCAGGGCTCCAGCGGCCAGGGCGCACAATACTCCGACCAGAATTGATCCGGTCACCAAGTTTCCATAATATGCGAAGAAGGCACCAGCTAGCATCAGTCCCTCCAAAGCGAAGTTCAGAACGCCTGCTTTCTCCGTGATTAGTCCGCCTAAAGCGGCATAAAGGATGGGAACGGTATAGCGTATAGTGGATCCCAGCAGAATGCCGATAATTATCATGAATTGAGAATCCATACTACTGTCCCCCTTTAGTCATTTTTTCTGTGCGCTTCTCGATGAAATAAGCGCTGATGATTACCGCGATAATAACTATTCCCTGCAATGCATGCACCAGCGGGTAAGGTACTCCCACGCTTCGTTGCATTGCACCGCCACCGACCCGAATGATGGCAAACAGCAATGCGCTAAAAGCCATGCCGAGCGGGTGATACTGTCCCATAACAGCCGCACCGATTCCATCAAATCCGTAGCCCAGGAAGGTCCCGGACACCCAACGTGATTGATATCCCAATAGGTTCAGGCCTCCGCCCAAGCCAGCCAGACCGCCACTGATAATCATACCGATGATGATCAGTTTCGCAGGATTGATGCCCGCATACTTAGCTGCCTTGCTGTTGGCTCCGACTGCTCTCAGTTCAAAACCACCCGGAGTTCTCCACACATAGTAATAAACTATGAATCCTACTATCGCCGCGAATACCAGGCCCAGGTGGACAGTCGTCCCCTCCATGATGCGCGGCAACTTTGCCGTCGCTGCGATTTTCTGCGACTGGTTAATCAAACTGTTTGGGTCCTTGAGTACCGTCTCAACTAGGATATCGATCAGGTAGATTGCAATATAGTTGAGCATGACCGTTGTCAAGAGCTCATTGGCCCCAAAGCGAAACCTCAGGAAACCAGCAACACTCAACCACAGGATGCCAAAAACCACAGATGCCGTCAAACATAACAATATGTGAATTGGCGCAGGCAAACCCGTGACGTAAACACCTACAAGCAACGCCCCCAAAGAGCCCAGAGCAATCTGCCCCTCGATACCAACGTTATAAAAATGTACTTTCATAGCGATGGCAAATGACAAGGTCGCCAGAAACAATGGTATGAAACGAGTAAGAGTCTCACCTATCCCGTGCCTAGTGCCTAGTGCCCCTGAGAACAGATATCTGAGCGCCGTCAGTGGGTTGATGCCCGCCAACGCCACCAGAGCAGATCCCAACAGAAAAGCCACAACGACCGCGAGACCTGTGACCAGGATCCTCATTCGCAGGATTCGTCTCGAAAGACTTGAATCAAAACTAGACATGCAAACCTCCTTTGACCTGTATAGATCCAGGGCGGGGGTTAATCCGCCCTGGATCTGCATTCTGTCTATTCCACTACAGGTTCTTCTATCTCTCCGTTACTCAATTGGAGTTTCGCTGCGTTCACAGTGTCTATCACTTCCGCAGAAAACTCAGCTTCGAACGCTGGATTCCAAATCAGGTCTTCCGCGCCTTCCTTGATACCCAAAACATATACGCCACCATCAAAATTGTCTTCCGCAAGTTGGCGAATTCCATAATCAACATAGATACCGGAAGGAGTAACCGCACTGGCTATGACAGTATCCGGTGCGACGCTGCTCAAGTCAGACGGTGCCCCGATGGCCATAATTCCTGCTTCCTTGGCCGTCTCTATGACGCCAAAGTTCACGTTACCGGAGTTGCTGAGAATCACATCGATTCCCTGCTGGATCATGCCGTTAACCAGTTCCTTGCCTTTGACCACGTCGTCCCAGCTACCGGTGAAGGCTTCCAATACTTCGATGTCCGGATTGACGGACTTGGCACCATTTACAAATCCAGTACGCATTCTCTTACCCATGAAGGAATCGGTTGCGCTCAGCACACCGACGATTTCAGTCTCTGATACAGCTGCTGCCAATACACCTGCCATATAGCTAGCATGCCAACCGGAGCTGGTAATGGCCGCGATGTTATCCTCAGTTGACTGGTAGCCGTAGGACACGGTGAACAACACATCTGGGAATTCCGGCGCCACTTCAGACACGATATCGTTATAGTTGAAGTCGTGAGCAATAATCAGGTCATAACCCTCATAAGCGAAGTTACGCATTACTTCACCAGATTCAGCTACTGGTACACTTTCCTGGAAGCTGAACTCAATACCCAGATCTTCCTTGGCTTTCACCAATGCATTGTAACCCGACTCATTCCAAGCTCCATCTCCGATGGAACCAGTAAATATCACACCGACCTTAATCGGTTCAACCGCTGGCTCTTCTACATTCTCTTCAACAGCCGGCTCTTCTGCCGGTTCTTCCGCACCAGCACAACCAACCAACGATACTAGGAACATAGCTACAAGCAATAAGGAAATAATTTTCTTTTTCATTTATTCTTCCCTTCTCTTTCCGCCTGCCATCAGCAGACCAATCTCAGCAACTTGTTTATCCTGCACTCTGAAAGTCTCAGACACCTCCCCTTCAAAGATTACACACATGCGATCAGACAGGGACCGGACTTCCTCCAGGTCGGTGGAGATCAGCAATATGGTTTTACCGGCTTCTTTCAATTCACTAATTTTCCTATATACAAACTCAATAGCACCAATGTCCAAGCCCCATGTGGGCTGGGCGATGATGAATACGTCATTATTTCCTTCAATAGCCCGCGAGAGAATCAGCTTCTGTTGGTTGCCGCCGGACAAATTCTTGGCCCAGACGCTCAGCGCAGGAGTCTTCACGTTGTATTCCTGGACCAATCGCTCAGAGTATTCGCGGATGGCGCCGAAGTCCTGACCCAGACCCTTTATGAAATGAGGCTTGTAATAACTGTTCAGAACGATATTTTCGGATACCTGGAAGGTTCCAACCAGTCCCTCCTTCTTCCTGTCTGCAGGGATGTAGGCCATACCCATATCCATCCTCTTCCGGGTACTCAAGTCATCAACAGTAGAGCCATGTAGCTTGATGCTGCCGCCACTGGCCTTAAGTGTACCCCAGAGAACCTGCGCCAGCTCCTCCTGACCGTTGCCATCTATACCGGCAATACCCAGGATTTCTCCTTTTCTGATGCTGAAGGACACGTCCTTCAGAACCGTCTTGCCGCCCGGATTAACTAAGGAGATTTTGTCCAGCTCCAAGCCGTCAGGTCCAAGTTCCACTTCCGGCATATCTACGTCCAATGTTACTTCCCGGCCCACCATCATAGCTGAAAGATCATCCTTGCGGAGGTCTTTGTTGACAACGGTCTCAATGACCTCGCCATCCCTGAGCACTGTGATGCGATCAGAAATCTGGAGCACCTCGTCCAGCTTATGGGAGATGAAAATGACAGTAGCACCCTCTTTCTTCAGTCTTTCGATGATACCGAACAGTCCCTGTGATTCCTGCGGTGTCAAAACGGATGTCGGTTCATCCAAAATCAGAAATTTGGCATTCCGGTAGAGAACCTTTACGATTTCCACTTTCTGCTGCATGCCTACAGACAGGTTCTTCACTTTCTCATCCAGGTCCAGTCGAATTTCAAATCGTTCCACGATTTCTTCCACCCGGGAACGATGTTTACCCAAGTCCAGGTGGATGCCCTTGTCCGCTTTCAGGCCCATGATGATATTCTCCAGCACCGTGAACTCCTGCACCAACAGGAAGTGCTGGTGAATCATTCCGAGCCCTACTGCAATCGCATCCTTGGGGCTCTTGGCATCCAATGGATTCCCGTTGTACTTGACGGTTCCTGAATCCATGCCATAGATACCGTAGATGGCTTTCATCAGTGTGGATTTACCCGCGCCGTTCTCGCCAAGCAGCGTATGAACTTCCCCACGTTCAATATCCAGATCGACGTCCTTGTTTGCGATGACGCCGGGAAAAGTCTTGGTCAAGTTTCGGATCTCCAGGATCACATCTTTCCTATTACTCATTTCCCTATCCTCTCTTGAACGCATTTCTTCGTGCCGTGATTTCCTCTTCACTGATAAAGCCTGCATGCTGGTATTCCGGATAATCCGTATGCTCGGCTCCCACTTTGAGCACTTTTGCCAGCACTGCGATCCTGTGGCCGATCATGCTTACCGTGTTCAGTCCGACTTCATCGTTCTTGGCACCATCCAAATTGGCTCCCTGGGCCCAGAGTGAACCGCCGTTATAGGCATAGACACCACCGGATGCCACGATATAACCACTGGCCAAGAGCATGTTGCCGATGCCTTCCAAAGTAGTATCCTGTCCACCATTTCTTGCTCCACCTACTGTAATGCCTGCCCCTACCTTCAAACCGAACTTGCCTGTGGCTATCAATTTTCCAAGCGGCCTCAAACGGTTGAAGAATGCGGTAGTCTGCGCGTTCGGTGACATCTGATATACAGGGGAACCGATGATAAGTCCATCCGCTTCAAGAATCTTAGGATAAATCTCGCTCATCACATCATCGAAAGCGGGACAGTGTAGGACATTGTCCTTGATGCAACGGTTGCAGTGTACACAGAAATTAAGCTCCTTGCCTCGCAGATTGATTAGCTCTGTTTCCACGCCATCGATTTCCGCTGCCGCCTTCAAAGCATATTCCAGTGCATATTGGGTGCCGCTTTTTCTTGGACTCCCGTTAATTGCCAGAATCTTCACACTCATAGTTTCTACCCCTCTTCCAATTCTCAGTACATTTATTCATCTATTTATTAAATCTAGTTTATACACTGATTGTAGTTACTAGGCTAGGTTTTGTCAAGTGGTCGTATGTAGAAATCCTACCTATAAACTATACTGCAACACTGGTCCGGCATCATCATGAATATGACCAAGCACCTTCTATCTAGAACTTATAAATGCGTAAAAGGCACTGTTGCCGGATGTTCCATCCAGTAACAGTGCCTTTCATTCAATGTTTAATTTTCACTAGGTATTTCAATGCATTGTACTACGCCATATTTACAATGCGGTAACCAATCAGCACGATGGCCAGATCGGCACAAACGTGCACGAAGTAGCTATTGAATAACGTCTGGTGCCTCTCATCCAGATAACAGAACAGCAAGCCGGCCAGCATCAGTCCAATCAAAGCCGCCAGAAACAGCAGCGGATTGAACCAAGTCTGTATATTGGAGATATGGCACAGGCTGAACAGCACGGAACTGAACAAATAGGTCTGCCAACGCTTAAAGCTCTTCTGCAGATTCAAGAAAGCGTATCCCCTGAAAAGCATCTCCTCCAAAAGCGCATTGCCAAAGGACAGATATAATCCGTAGTAGATCAGCTGTTCCTTGCTGATTCCATACTTCTGCTGCAAGCTGACCACGATATTGTCCAGATGCATATACGGCGCAACCAACCAATAGATAACGAGTATCACAAGAAAGGCCAGCGCACCCAGGACCAGGTGCAGACGTTTCAGCTTATCTACCGGTTTCGCTTTCCGGCTTTTGAGATAGTTATCAAATGATTCCTTGATAAAATTGTGCTTGTACCTATAGCTGTAAGACGTAAATACAGTAGCCAGCGCCACAATCTTGACCGCCGACTTCCAGAAATAAGGAATCTGCATCACAGCATCAATGTAATAGAGTACACCCACCAGAATGACCGATGTCCCCACGATAAATACGCTTTTTCTATCCATATGCCCCCCTGAAGTCTTTGTTAGTCGTTAGTCTCACTTTACCAAATTGCACCGTAAAGCCCCTGGCTTTAGCTATGGGGATATAAGGTGTAAGTTATTGCTTATTGTTGCTTAGTCTGGTATATTATGCTTAAGTCAAGTATAAGACTCTAAAACACCTGTGGTGGATAGTAACAGTCTACCAGCCTAAGATGCTACATGCACTGTCTTAGGACGGGCTAATGGCATAACCCTTAACTCAGGGTCACACTGGCATAACGGAAACGGACCTTGCCTTTCATCACCTGAGAATCCCCTGGATTTATCCATGGGGAGTGTCAATTATACCAATGCGTCTTATTCGTCTCCGAGCCCCGCCCATTGCAGAAGCGGCAGCCGGTAAAGCTTCACATCAGCACGATATCAGGTTCTAGTCCACTGTTATCTATCGTTGCTTTCTGATTTCATCTACACCAAGGCTATCCAGGTATTGGGACAATAGTTTCCAGCCTATTAGGGCTATAACTACCCAGGAGATTGCCAATGCCAGATAGATGCCCCGCGAAGCCATCGCATTCCGTAGCAAGAAAGCCAACGGGATACAGACTGCGAACATCTGGACTAGCATCAAGAGTGCCGCTCTTCTGGGTTTTCCCGTAACATTGAAGATATTGGCCACCGTCTGCAGCAGACCATAGAAGATATAGGCCAAAGATACCGTTCTCATGTATAGGACGGATTGGTAGATGACACTAGCCTCATCCGAAAATAATCCGGCCATATTTTCCGCAAAAAAGAACAACACCACAAACAAGAATATTCCGTTGATTAGGGAGAAGCGGATGGCATAGAAAAACGTCTTCCGGATGCGTTCATATTTTTTCGCTCCGAAATTCTGACCTACAAAGGGGGCTAAAATAGAAACGAAAGAGTTCAGGATCATCAGAAGGAACATCTCCAGCTTGGTAGCTACACCGAACCCGGCTACAGCTACTGCCCCATAGGTCGCCAATAGGGCGGTAAGCACCCCGATGCTGACCGGTTGCATAACTCGGGTCAAAGCCACCGGAAGTCCCACATCCAGCAGGGCCTTCCAGTTCCGTAGTAGTACCTTGGTTGAAAATCCGCGGAGCACCAGCAGTTTCTCTCTTCTACCCAGCACCCAAGAGGCCACTACGAAGGTGATGATGCGCCCGATAACGGTTGCCAAAGCGGCCCCCGCCATGCCCATTTCCGGGAAGATACCGATACCGAAGATAAGTAAATAGTCCATGATCGCATTGCTTAGACCAGCCACCATCATGACAGCCGCCGGTGTCCTGGTATCTCCAGTTGCCCGGATGGCATTGTTTCCCACCATGGGGAAAACTACGAATACGGTACCCAGATACCAGATTTGCATGTATTCCCTGATGTAATCTAATACCTCTGCTTCTGCTCCCAACATGATGAAGACAGGATCGATGGTCAGCATCCCCACGATGCTCACTGCGGCCGCCAGTAAAACAGCCAGCAAGATACCATCTGTGGTAATCCTGGCCGCCTGACTATGGTCACCCCTGCCGATGGCCCTGGATACCAGGGCTGACATGCCGACACCCAGTCCCAAGGCGAAACTGTTGATCAACAAGACCACTGGGAATGTGAAGCCCATGGCGGCCAGCTGATTCACACCCAGATGTCCTATGAAGTAGGTGTCCACCAGATTGAAGATCACTATGCCCAACATGCCAAAGATCATGGGCCAAGTCATATGGAACAGTTGCTTCTTTATATTTCCTTCGATTAGTGTCGCGTGGTTCATGTCTGCCTCTTTTCTTTACGCTCTACCTCCCATTGTACAAATCACTGTCAGAAAGAGCAAACAAAAAGCAATCGGGAATAATCGCGATTGCCTTATCGTCAATGACTTCGATACGAGATGCATCTGCTGATCGGGCTCCTAATTATGTGCTGCGTAGTCCGCTACATACTTCTGCAATTTCCTGACCGCCGTCGCTTGGCTGATACCCAGATAATTGGCTACGCCGACACTCGTATGAAATTTCTCGTATGCTTGCGTGATGAGCCTACCCTCGTGGAACTCCAT